>CAYIYN010000068.1:0-7846 GCA_964367645.1 uncultured Bacteroidaceae bacterium | reverse complement strand
GGATATAATAACGTTGACTCCCAGTTCGTTCAAATAATTGGGCAAGAACCCGGGTCTGTGACCGGGATTGGGAACGCTTTTACCTGCGGTAATTTTGCCGTTTTCGGCGTCAAAAATCATAAAGTTTTCACAATGTCCAAAGTGTTCTGTGATTCTGCTTCCTTCACAAGCTGCTGCTATTTTCATACTGCACCTCTTTTTGTTTTTTCATATATTTTTGGCGGGTAATGCATCTGCCTTTTCGATTGCTTTATCCAACCAGTTTCCGTCAAACAATCCTATCATTCCGCTGACAATGCCAACGACTTTTATATTCTGCTAAGTTGATTAGGTTTTTCTTTTAAATCTCTTTCCGCACAATCTTCTTTGCAATCCTTGCAGATATGATTGCAATCTTTACTCATTATTACTTTCACCTTTATAAATTCATTTCTTTTCCGGCTGAAAAACAATCTATTTTATCGTTCATATTTCGCTGATTAACTTCATCGTATTTTCAAAAACTTTTATCAAAGCCGTTGCCGCAGGGCAATTGACTTCAACTATGCTCATCCCAGTGTTAACAGCCGTTATCACTTTATTGTCATAAGGCATCTTACCCGCAAAATCAATTTCGTTAACCTTGCAATATTGTTCTATTGTTTTTGTGTTTTTTAAGTTTGTATCATATTTATTTATGCAAACCGCAATTTTTGTTCCAAAATAACGCGCTGTTTTTATTATTCTTTCCATATCGCTTATGCCCGAAACTGATGGTTCGGCAACAATAAGTGCCATATCTACACAAGAAAGAGAAGCAATAACGGGGCAGCCTATTCCGGGTGAGCCGTCAATAACAGCAATCGGAGCATTTTTCGCAGCAGAGGTCAATTGCTTTTTGACTTTTGTAACCAATTTGCCGGATGTTCCGCTTCCTATTTTTAGCTTTGCTGTAGAAAAAACGCACTGGTCGTTATAAAGCACAAGTTCTCCCGCTGCAACTTCGTTTAACTTAATTGCGTTTAACGGACAAATGTATTTGCATACTCCGCAACCTTCACAGGCGTTTTCATCAACATAAAAGTTATCTTTATATTGAATTGCGTCAAATCGGCATTTTTCTCGGCACAAGCCGCATCCTGTGCAAAGCGTTAAGTCGATATGTGCTTTTGGAAGACCGTAATAGTCTTTTTTGATAGGCTTTTTGTTGTGATGCGTAATTAGATGCAAATTTGGCGCATCAACGTCGCAATCGGCATATGCTTTAGCATTGAGCAGTTTGATAAACGCGCCTGCAACGGTCGTTTTTCCTGTACCGCCTTTGCCGCTCAATATCAATAACTGTTTCATTCGACAGCCTCCTTAACTTTATTAAGAAGCGAATAAAACAACTCTTTCTTTCTGTAATTTTCTTTTACGGCGATTTTACCATCGGAATTCAATTCTCCAAGTTCTTTGTCAAAAGGTATTTTTGCTAAAATTTTTATACTGTTTTTTTCGCAAAAGGCTTTGGAGGGATTTAATCCGCCGGTACATTTGTTTAAAACAACACCGCAAGGTTTATTGAAAAGTGTTACCAATTCATATACCATCGCAAGATTATGCGCTCCAAATATTGTAGGCTCGGCGACCAAAATACAATAATCCGCATCTTTTATGCTTTCCATAACAATACACGCGCTTCCGGGAGGGCAATCTATGAATATATATCCTGATTTATTCTTGACGTAATTAAGGATTTTTTTGATTATGGGAATGCCAGACGCTTCGCCCGTATTCATAATTCCGCCGACAGTATTGACGTTGTCGGATTTGCCTGCACTAAATTTACCCACAGATTTTTCCGTTTCGGAAATTGCTTTTGCAGGACACACAATAGCGCAGCCTCCGCAGGAGTGGCAGATTTCATCAAACAGAATGACCTTCTTCCCAAAAGCCAGCGCGTTAAAATTGCAAAATTTAACACACTCTTTGCATCCGGTGCAAAGTTTGTCGTCGATTTTGGGGATAAAGACAGAAACAGGCTTGTTTTCAACCATTTCAGGTTTGAAATATAAATACCCGTTGGGTTCCTCAACGTCGCAGTCAACGTAATAGCAGTTGCCGTCGGCAGCTGCAAGATTTACGCTGACAAGAGTTTTGCCTGTGCCGCCTTTACCGCTTAATACTGCTATTTTTTTGTTAATTTCCATGATTATGAAATCCCGAATGAATGTCTGCCAAAACATCAAGACGGTTGTTTTCAAACGCTTTTATATTTTCTTCTGCCGTTCCGACGATATTTCTGTATACGTTAATACCACCGTCAATTAAAACTTTGGCAGCGTTCTCGCCGTATCTTGGAGCAATAATGATTTTGACTGATAAATCAACAAGCATTTGTGCGGCTTTGATTCCCGCTCCGCCTGCGCTTTGTGCTGCAGAATTGTCAACAAATACACCGGATTTATCTGCCGTGTCATAAATCAAATAATACGGTGTTCTTCCAAACGAAGGACAAATCTCTGATTTTAGATTTTTTTCATTTACAGGTATTGCGATTTTCATATTAGACTCCTTTTTTTAGTTTCTTGTAGTTATTTAGAGCAATCCGCAGAGCTGAAACACCTATATTGGAACAATGTGTTTTTATATCCGGCAACCCTCCGAGCGCCGTCGATACATCATCGTCGGAAATATTTTCGGCTTCTTCCAAACTTTTACCTTTAGCCAAAACGGATGTCATACTTGCCGACGCTATTGCCGCGCAACAACCAAAAACTAAATAACTTATATCGTTAATTATGTTATTTTCCACTTTTATAAACATCACCAATGTGTCGCCGCAGGACATATCGCCAAATTTTCCTTTTGCGTCAAAGTCCGACATACACCCTGCATTTTGAGGACACATAAAATGTTCCATTGTTTTTTCTGAATATTCCATTGATTATTCTTCCTTAATTGATTTGTCCAAATTGGTGTCTTCTGCAACCCATTCCTCCGCAATGTCCTCCAAAACCATCGCAAAGCATATAATCGCCGCCTTCAATGATGAGCGTTTTACCATTAACCAACGAATCGGCTATCTTTTTTCTCGCAACGTCATAAATGCCTTGCACGGTCGTACGTGCGACATTCATATGATCAGAACATTCTTCCTGTTTCATCCCTTCTAAATCTATTAATCTGACTGTTTCGTATTCATCAACCGTCATAATTATATATTCTCCGCTGTTAGAACCGTTTAACGGTCCAAAACGGTTATTCTCGGGAAGACAACAAACTTTTCTCCATTTTTTAGGTCTGGGCATAATTAACTCCTTTATTGTTTGTGACATATGTCAATTATTATTATATGAGGTTTCTGACAAATGTCAATAACAATTATGAAAATTTTAAAACCTATTTATCGTTTGCCGTACACTTATTCTCATTGTCTAAAAGGATGTTGCTTGTTTAATTTACTTAATAGTGTGCCGTTTTTTCTTTCCTATAATTGTGAATTCTATTCGATACGTTTACTTGCCGCCACGCTAGTATTATTCGCACACCTAACAGCGGCTTAATATTTTCAAAGGGCATCCAAATGCCATTGATTTTTCAAAAATATAATGATAAAATTGTTAAGTGAATATATAAATCAATTAAGATGATTATAGGAGGTATGAAAATGGTATTGTTTTATTCTGGCACAGGCAATAGCGAATATGTAGCTAAAAGAATTGCAACAGCCCTAGACGACAAGTGTGAAAACCTCTTTGAAAGGCTTAGTACCCAAAATAATCAACCAATTTCATCAGATACGCTTTTCGTGATTGTTGCTCCTACATATGGGTGGCAAATTCCTCATATTTTAAGAGATTGGCTAAAAGGGACGGAACTTAACGGCTCAAAAGACATATACTTTGTTTTAACCTGCGGTGGTGAAATCGGTAATGCGGAAGAGTATCTTAAAAAGCTTTGTCTGGACAAAGGACTAAATTTTAGAGGCTGTGCAGAAATTGTAATGCCGGAAAATTATATAGCAATATTTGGTGCTCCGGAAGAAAAAGAAGCTCTTGGTATTATTGAAAAAGCAGAACCAAAAATTGATGAAATAATTCAGATGATTTTGGCAAACAAAGCTATTCCGTCAAAAAAAGTCGGAATAGCAGATAAATTAAAAAGCGGAATTGTCAATGCAGTATATTACCCACTCATTATTCATTCTAAGAAGTTTCTTGCAACCGACGCTTGTATCGGTTGCGGCAAATGCGAAAAAGCATGCGTTATGAACAACATCTCACTTATAAACGGAAGACCTAAATGGAATGATAGTTGCACTCATTGTATGGCTTGTATATGCGGATGCCCAACAAAAGCCATAGAGTATGGAAAAGCAAGCATTGGAAAGCCAAGATATCAATGTCCTAAAAAACTATAGTTATCAAAATAATTTACGTGCCATTTAAAAACCGCAGACTTTCAATCGGCGGTTTTTTCTGTATGTGGAAAGGATATTGCGGAGGGATAGCATCAATGCAAAAGCGACTCCGCCTCCTAAAGCCGCAAACAACCGAGGTTATCTTGGTATATTTCAACTTCCTAATACTTGTCGGTGATGATATGATAATCGTCGATAATTGCAAAACATCAAGTTTATCACTATTAATTGACTCTTTAATTGCCTTTTTCGCATTTTATGAACTAGTTGCCTTAAAAACCCATCAATCTTTTCTCGCGCATTCGCAGTCATAACCGCAAATGATATCAATGCAGTCAATGACAAAGCGCACCCATAATATATGATAGTCTTTCCGCTTAAATCTTCACGCAGTCACTTTGAGCATTTGTCGCTGACTTTGCCTGCCGCAGCAGTATATTTTTTGCTACCCAAAAAGCATCATTATAATTGCGAGAACAAATACAAATGTTTTTATTAGCAACGCAATTTAAAGCCCTTATTAAAACTACATATTTTCGAGAAAGGCTTTTAGCTCGTCAGATTGAGGATTATCAAACAAAGTGTTGGAAGCACCGCGTTCGACAACTTTACCTTCACTCATAAAAATCACTTCGTCAGCAAATCGTATCGCCTGCCGTATCGAATGTGTGGCAAAAATTACGGTAGGATGAAACTCCGCGCAATATTGTTCCAGCACTTTTTCTGCAATGGCAGTAGCCGATACATCCATAGACGAGGTAGGCTCATCAAGCAATAAAATATCGTGTTTTGCCACGAGCGCACGGCACATTGCCATACGTTGAGTTTCGCCGCCCGACAGTTTCGCTGCGTTTTTATATCTTAATTTCCACAGCCCCATATCGTAAATTAGCTTGTGGCAGCGATCGTTGTAAAAGACGCGAGTGTTTTTATTTTTGATACGCGGCAAATCGGGACACGCCAAAAAGACGTTTCTTGTAAGCGACATAGAAAAAGCAAAACTACTTTGAGGCATATAACAGATGTCTTTTTTGTTCAATTCGAAAATTTTGTCGATGTCATAGCCTTTATCGGCTTTTTCTAGATTGCCGATTATTTTGAGAAGCGTAGTTTTTCCGCTGCCGTTTGCGCCCACAATCGCATACCGCTTGTGCTCTTCAAACGTCAGAGAATTTATATCTAATACGGTTCTTTCTCCGTAATGTTTTTTCACAGTTAATTCAATCATCTTTTTTTGAATGCAAGAGTTAATAAGGTGGCAACTATATTTACTGTTAGCGATATTATGATAAGGACTATTCCCAAGGCAACAGCCAGTTCAAAACTGCCCGAATTGTAATTCATCATAATCGTTGTAGTCATAATGCGCGTCGAATGCAAAATATTGCCGCCGACGATTTGTACCGCCCCAACTTCGGCCGTTGACCTCGCAAAAGCAAATAAGACGGTGGATACAATTTGAAATTTACCTTCGTTGAGCAAAAGTCTGCCTTTTTTGAATGGATTCATGTTTAGACCGTTCATTGTATTAGACATACTTGCGGCAACAGGCGACAAGGATGTTTCGACCATTCCGGCGACAATTGGAGTTATCAAAACGACCTGCGCGATTACCATCAGTTTAATTGAATATATTAATCCAAGTTTTCCAAAAGGTCCCGTCCCCGAAAACAGCATATAAATAATGATGCCCACGGCAACGGGGGGCAAGCCCATTAAAGTACGTATGACGGTAACGACAATTTTCTTGCCTCTGAAATCCTTTATAGCAACAAGACACCCTATGAGTATCCCTAAAAGAGATGCCCACAGGGTGCTGTTTAATGCCATAAACATTGTTGTAGAGACAATTTCGGACATTAATTCAGTCGGTTCCGCTATTAGAACTAAGGCTTTTTGGAATGAACTCCAAATATTATCCCACATAATAACTTATTTGTTGGTAAGTGATTCGTTTGCTACAAGCAGACTTGCGCCCATACCTTGACCTGTCGAAACAAACCAAGTATATTCGCTGGGGTATACTGCAGCGGAAGTGGTTTTGTCATAATAGATACCATCTTCACCGGCAAGAACCCACAATGCGGTTTCTTTTGTTTGCGTGCCGCTGTTATCGCCGCGGCTGATAAATGTAAAGCTGCCTTCTTTTATAGCTTTGAATGCGTCAACTATCGAGGCGTCTTCTTTAGCACCGGCGGGATCGGCGGTGGGTCCGATAAGCACAAAGAAGTTGTACATAAATGCAATGCGTTCAGGCACTTGTGCGCTTGCGTTAATGCCCGCAATAGCTCTTGCATAACCTGCTGTTATAAATTCTTCCTCTTGGGTCTTTGAGTGAACAAGCAACAAATCAGCATTGCCCGCTTTTGCGGCGTTTATTGCTGCGCCCGTGCCTGCCGAAGCAATTTGCAGATCAAAACCTGTTGCGGTTTCAAACAATGGCTCCAAATATCCTAAAAGACCGCTGTCGTTAACGGAGGTTGTAGTGGAAACAGATATAACATCATCGGTTGCTCCGCTTGCCGCATAAGTGTAATCAGTGCCCGAATAAACTATGTCGCTGTTATCGACAGTAAAGAACAATGCCTCGCCGTACGAAGATTTGCCGAAATCTGCAATAAGACTGCGTGTTGACGCAAGGCTCATCCATTTAATAAAGCAATCGGCACCGACTTCATTCAATGAAACTGCTGTTGCAAAGCCCGTTCCGTCGCCGTCAACGGCTATCATCGAATAGGTATTTTTCAGATTGTCATCGCTTTCGTATAAAATAGAAAGATTGGGCAATTTGTCGCCTTCGGCGTTATTTTTGTAGGACAAGAATGTAGCCTTATCCGACAAAACATACGCACCGTATGTTACCTCATCGTCACCAATGTCGTCTTTATTGCACGCAGTAAAGGCAAAGACGGAGGCTGCCAGCATTAAAACCAGCAAAAGTGATAAAAATTTGCTAAACTTTTTCATATTTTTCTCCTTTCCAAAAGTGGAGGCATAGCCGTTTTCAGCTATACCCTACCGTTCCGTAGCCATGCGCTTGCTCTTTGACGTTTAGGAAAACGGAATCGGAGTATTTGGCATGCGACCGTCAGTAAAATCGATTTTTAATATAAAAAAACGACATCGTGATTGAGGCCGTAGTTGCAAAACAGGAAAGAACAGTGAAAACTATGCAACCATCTTCTCAAACACGGAAAGCCGCGCTCTTTCGGGCGGGACTCATTGGCCTAACGGCATATGCTTACGCACTTAGCCGATTTGGTTTGACGGATTAATAAATTATACGATAATAAAGAAAGAAAAGCAAGGACCATATTAATTATAATTAAACAGTAAACGTTTTTGAGAAACAAAACGGCACAAAATGGCACGAAACGGCACGAATGCAACCGACAAACAAACCCTTGCAAGTTTTTTCTTAAGGGTTTATTATCGTTTCATAGGAGAAAGCAATGGACAAAA
>CAYIYN010000067.1:0-7956 GCA_964367645.1 uncultured Bacteroidaceae bacterium | reverse complement strand
CTGCCATTGTTATATTCTCCTTAATATTTTATTGTTTTGGGGCTTTATTAGCCTTGTTGTGATTTCAACTCTGCAATTTTGTCCAAGCAGATTGCAAGACGGCTGATAGGCGACTGCATGCTGCCGAGCATTTTTGCAAGCAAAATTTCTTTCGAGGGGATTGATGCGATTTCTTTTACGCCGCTTTCGTCTACGAATTCACCTTCCACCAGTCCGCATTTTGCCTTCATTTTGTTGAACTTTTTGATGTTCTCCAGAATGATTCTTGCGGGGGCTACGGTGTCTTTGTCTGAAAACGCAACAGCGGTAGGGCCGTTAAGCGCTTCGTCAAAAGAAGTGAATCCGAGGTCGTTAAACGCGCGCTGAACAAGACGGTTTTTGAGCACTTGATAGTCGATGCCGGATTCGCGAAGTTGCTTTCTAAAAGCGGTGTCTTCTGCGACGTTTAGCCCCATATAGTCAATTATGACAAGGGACTTGGCGGCGGATATCTTGGACTTAATTTCATCAACCTGTTGTTGCTTTTGTTCAAGTATCTCTTTGGATGCCATGTTTACCTCCTATAGGATTTGGTTGTTTACTATAAAAAAGTCATTCCAATACGGAATGACACACAGTAAAGTGATATACATTCCTCGGCAAGCCCTACGGTTACGGCAAAAGCCACTTGCTGTCTTTGGAAACGCTATTAGAATAGCAAAGTGATATTTTTTTGTCAACCGAAACGCGCAAAAGATTTCTTGCGCGTTTCGGAAGACTTGTAGTTAACCCATTTTGTACAGTATCTTGATGCTGGGTCCCATCGTTGAAGCGATGTAAATAGACCTAAAGTACTGTCCTTTTGCCGCAGCCGGCTTGGCTTTCACGAGTGCTTCCATAATAGTGTTGAAGTTCTCGAGAAGTTTCTCCGCGCCGAAAGATTTCTTGCCGATCGGAACGTGGACGATTGCCTGTTTGTCAACTCTGTACTCGACTTTTCCTGCTTTGATGTCGTGCAAAGCGCGGGTGATGTCTTGTGTAACGGTTCCGGATTTTGGGTTTGGCATCAAGCCTTTTGGTCCGAGGACTTTGCCTAGACGTCCAACCAGACCCATCATATCGGGAGAGGTGACCATAACGTCAAATCCAAACCAGTTTTCGGACGTAATCTTTTGAATCATGTCCTCTGCACCGACAAAATCAGCACCGGCTTTCACCGCTTCTTCAGCCTTGTCGCCTTTGGCAATGACAAGAACGCGCACAACTTTGCCTGTTCCATTGGGGAGGACGCACACTCCACGGACCTGTTGGTCTGCGTGGCGGGGGTCAACGCCCAGTTTGCAATGCAATTCTATGGTTTCATCAAACTTGGATTTTGCAGTTTCGACTGCGAGAGCAATTGCTTCCGCACTGTCGTACAATTTTCCGTTTTCGATGAGTTTTTTGCTATCGATATAATTTTTACCGCGTTTCATAAGACCTCCTTATTCCTCAACGAGGATGCCCATGCTGCGGGCTGTGCCTGCTACCATGCTCATTGCGGCTTCAACCGTCGCTGCGTTAAGGTCGACCATTTTGAGTTCGGCGATCTCTTTGCACTGAGCTTTTGTTAGTGTGGCGACTTTGTCCTTGTTGGGACGGGCGGACGCTGAATCGATGCCGCATGCCTTTTTGATAAGGACGGGCGCCGGAGGCGTCTTCATGATGAAGGTAAAGGAACGGTCCTGAAAGATTGTGATGACAACAGGTATAATAAGACCCGCCTGTTTTGCCGTCTTTTCATTGAATTCCTTTGTGAATGCGGGAATATTGATGCCGTGAGGTCCAAGCGATGAACCAACGGGGGGTCCCGGGGTCGCTTTGCCTGCAGGCAACTGCAGTTTTACTACTGCTGTAATTTTTTTAGCCATATTACCTCCTGACTAATGTGGTTTTGCGAAAGCCTTAATATTTGCTTTCTCCCACTTCTGACCAAACGGTCTTTGCTTTTGCGGCTAAGCCGCGCTTAAATGTTTAGTTTTTCAACTTGTGAAAAATCAAGTTCCACTGGCGTCTGTCTTCCGAACATTGCCACGATAACTTTAACTTTTTGACGCTCGGCGCTGATAGAGTCCACAACACCGATAAAGTTTTCGAGAGCGCCGCTGACAACTCTTACGTCGTCACCCTGCTTGATGTCAAAATCTTCAAGGCTGACCACTTCGAGTCCCATTCGCTTGACCTCTTCATCACGCAAAGGAAGAGGGCGTCCTTTGGGACCGACAAAACCTGTTACACCGTTGGTGGATGTCACCATAAACCAAACGTGATTGGTATATATCATTTTGATAAAAATGTAGGTGGGAAGTTTTTTGCGTTGAACAACTTTTTTCTTGCCGTTCTTCTCTACGACTTCATCCTCCATAGGCACTTTTATATCAACGATATAATCCCTTAGGTTGTTGTTGTCAATCATATTCCACAGATCTCTCTCGACGCGTTGTTCGTGTCCCGAATAGGTGTGAATTATATACCACTTGGGCTGCTCTTTATTCTCCATAAACACTCCTTATGATATAAAAATAAACGCCCAAGAACCGTTGACGATCAAACTAAGTATGCCGGAAAGCACATAGTCGATACCAAACAGTATCAAAAAGAACGCTACGACCACCACCAAAACAACGGCGGTGCTTTTTGCAACTCCTTTCGCGTTGGGCCAAGTCACTTTTTTAAGTTCGGAAACTATACCTTTGATACCTTTCCACATTTTTTGAAAAATGTTGGGCTTGTCGGATTGTTTCTTAACTTTTTTCGCTTTTTTTTCGGGCGCGGAAACGCTATCCTCTGCGTTGACCACAGGGGTTTCGAGTTGTGACGTCATTTTCACGCTCTTATTGATAGCCTTTTTGTCCGATTGTTTCATTTCTTTTGAGGCTATGGGCGCCGCTTTGTCGACTTTGACTTCCGTCTCTTCGGGCTTTTTCTTTGCCATTATTGCCTCCTAACCTTACTTGGTTTCCCTATGCAAAGTGTGTTTCTTGCAGAATCTGCAGTACTTCATAAGTTCCATCCTGTCGGGATGTTTTTGTTTGTTCTTCTTGAGGTTATAATTGCGCTGTTTGCACTCCGTGCAAGCAAGCACAACCCTAACTCTATCTCCTTTTTTAGCCATAGTAGCCTCCTTTGTTGTTATCCAAAATTTTCATAGGCAACCCCGCGCGGCGCCGGTGCGCCGCGCAGAGTAATGCAATTTATTTGGAAAGAACAACTATTAGTCGAGTATTTTGGCAACGACACCGGAGCCGACCGTTCTGCCGCCTTCGCGGATAGCGAAGCGGAGGCCTTCTTCAATTGCGATAGGAGTGATGAGTTGAATCTCCATATCGATGTGGTCGCCGGGCATAACCATTTCGACGCCTGCGGGCAGTTTGATTGAGCCGGTAACGTCGGTTGTGCGGAAATAGAATTGAGGACGATATCCGTCAAAGAACGGAGTGTGACGTCCGCCTTCTGTCGCGGTCAGGACGTAAACCTGGCTGGTGAAGTGCGTGTGAGGATGAATCGAACCGGGTTTTGCAAGGACTTGTCCTCTCTCGATTTCGTTTCTTTGAATGCCGCGAAGCAGTACGCCGACGTTATCGCCGCCTTCTGCAAAGTCAAGCAGTTTACGGAACATTTCGATACCGGTGACGGTTGTTTCTTTCTTCTCGGTGGTGAGTCCGACAAGTTCGACCTTGTCGCCCAGTTTGAGCATACCGCGTTCAACTCTGCCGGTTGCGACGGTGCCGCGTCCGGTGATGGTGAAGACGTCTTCAACGGGGAGAAGGAAGGGTTTATCGGTATCTCTTTGAGGATCGGGAATGTAACTGTCAACAGCGTCAAGCAGTTCTTTAATGCAGTCAAATGCGGGATCGGTAAATTTTCCTGCAAGGCCGGCTTCCATAGCCTTCAGCGCAGAACCGCGGATGATAGGAGTGTCGTCGCCGGGGAATTCGTACTCGCTTAGGAGTTCGCGAACTTCCATTTCGACAAGTTCAAGCAACTCTTCGTCATCAACTTGGTCGCACTTGTTAAGGAACACGACGATATAAGGAACACCGACCTGACGGGCGAGCAGGATATGCTCACGAGTCTGAGGCATCGGGCCGTCGGAGGCTGCCACGACGAGGATTGCTCCGTCCATCTGTGCAGCACCGGTTATCATGTTTTTAACATAGTCGGCGTGTCCGGGGCAGTCTACGTGTGCATAGTGACGTTTGTCTGTCTCGTACTCAACGTGTGAAGTGTTGATCGTAATACCTCTCGCTTTCTCTTCCGGCGCTTTGTCGATTTCATCATACTTCATGACTTTTGCTTCGCCCTTGGACGCGCTGTACATGGTTATAGCGGCGGTAAGTGTGGTTTTGCCGTGGTCAACGTGGCCAATGGTGCCTATGTTGACATGGGGTTTTGTTCTTTCAAACTTAGCTTTTGCCATTTTAATTCCTCCAAATAATTTGTTTTTTGGCTTTTTTAGTTGTTATACTCTAAAATAGTTTCCTTTATATAAATACAATATATAGGGCCTATTTTCTGGGAGTTTTTCCTGTGACTTTCGTCATCACGCTGTCGGGAACCTGACAGTAGTGGTCAAATAGCATCGTAAATGTGCCTCTGCCTTGAGTCGAACTGCGGAGTGCCGTTGCATATCCGAACATTTCCGAAAGCGGAACGTCGCAGTCTATCGCCTGCACGCCACTTCTGGGTTCCATACCCTTTACGGCTCCGCGCCTTGACGTAATATTTGACAGCACGTCACCGACGTAATCGTCAGGAACGAGTATCTCTACTTTCATAATAGGTTCGAGCAGCACGGGCGCGGCCATTTCTGCCGCCTCGCGGAACGCCATTGTTCCAGCGATTTTGAATGCCATTTCGCTACTGTCCACTTCGTGCATACTGCCGTCGAGCAGATGTGCTTTGAAATCGACGCATTCGTATCCGGCAATAACTCCGGCTTTTGCGGCCTCTTTGATTCCTTCGTTTACTGCGTTTGCAAACTCTTTGGTGATAACGCCGCCCACGGTTTCGTTGATAAATTCGTATCCGCCTTCGAGATTCGGCTCCAGTTGCACGACGCAGTCGCCGTACTGTCCGTGGCCACCCGTCTGCCTTACAAATTTGCCGTGTGCCGTAGCAGTCTTCGTGATTGTCTCACGGTAACTGACCTGCGGTTTGCCAACGTTTGCTTCCACCTTGAACTCGCGGAACATTCTATCCACCAAAATATCAAGGTGCAGCTCTCCCATTCCTGCGATGATGGTTTGCCCCGTGTCCTTGTCGGTGTACGCTTTGAACGTGGGGTCTTCTTCTTGCAGTTTTTGAATGGCTGTCGTCATTCTTTCTTGGCTGGCTTTGGACTTAGGCTCGATTGCGACTTTTATTACCGGCTCCGGAAAGACCATATTTTCCAACACAATCTGGTGAGATCTGTCGCATAGCGTATCTCCAGTAGTGCTGTTTTTTAGGCCCACCAAAGCGATAATGTCGCCTGTACCGGCTTGAGCCAAATCTTCACGCTCGTCCGCATTCATTCTCAAAATTCTTCCGATGCGCTCGTTGCCGTCCTTGACTGAGTTGTACACCATAACGCCGGTATTAAGTTCACCCGAATATATGCGGACAAATGCCAAACGCCCTACAAATTGATCCGATATTATTTTGAATACCAGAGCGCTGAAAGGTTCTTTGTCTGCAGGATGCCTCACTTCTTCGCGGTCGGTGCGTGGGTTTTTGCCTGTGATGGACGGAATGTCCAATGGACTTGGCAAAAAATCAATAATTGCGTCTAAAAGTTTTTGGATGCCCTTATTGCGATAGGAACTTCCGCACAGCACGGGTGTCATCTTCATTTCAATGGTGCCCTTGCGAATTGCGAGTTTGAGTTGCTCTAAAGTGACGGTTTCGGATACACCTTCAGCACACTTTTCAAAGATATCGTCGTCAAAGTCGGCAACGGTGTCAAAAAGGTTCTGTCTGGCTTCCTCATAATTTGGAACAAGATCGGAGGGAATTTCCGCTTCTCTTGCTTTCACGCCGTTGTCGGCATCGTCATAATAAAACGCCTTTCCCGTAAGCACGTCAACAACTCCCTTAAAATCACCTTCGCTGCCGATTGGCAGTTCAAGAGGGACGGGATTTGTGTTAAGACGCTCATGCATCATTTTGATTACGTTGGGAAAATTGGCACCGTTTATGTCCATCTTGTTGACGAAAGCGATGCGCGGAACTTTATAAGTGTTGGCTTGACGCCAGACGTTTTCCGATTGAGGTTCAACTCCGCCTTTGGCGCAGAAGACCGCGACGGCTCCGTCCAATACTCTCAGACTGCGCTCGACCTCAACGGTAAAGTCGACGTGTCCGGGGGTGTCGATAATATTGATTTGATGCTCTTTCCAAACAGTGGTGGTGGCGGCGGAGGTGATGGTTATACCACGTTCTCTCTCCTGAGCCATATAGTCCATAAATGCTGCGCCGTCGTGAACCTCTCCAACTTTCCTTATCATACCGGTATAGAAAAGAATACGCTCAGTTGTCGTAGTCTTTCCGGCATCGATGTGTGCCATTATGCCGATATTTCGAATTTTTTCGAGTGCATATTTGCGCGCCATTTTTATATTACCATCTGTAATGTGCGAATGCCTTGTTCGCTTCTGCCATACGGTGCATTTCGTCCTTTCTCTTTACTGCGCCGCCGTTTGAATTGTATGCGTCCATGATTTCTCCGGCAAGACGGTCGTCCATGGTCTTTTCGCCGCGTTTGCGTGCGAAGCTGACCAGCCAACGGATTGCCAGTGTTTGTCTTCTTTCGGGACGGATTTCCATAGGTACTTGATATGTTGAACCGCCGACTCTTCTCGCTTTTACTTCCAGCATAGGCATAATGTTGTCCAGTGCTTTATTAAATACGTCGATTGCTTCGACTCCGAGTTTCTTTGATGCTTTATTAAAGGCCTCATAGACGATGGTTTGCGCCGTTCCCTTTTTGCCGTCGAGCATAACTTGATTTATAAGTTTTGCAACGATTTGGCTATTATATACAGGATCGGGCAGTACATCTCTTTTAGGCACGCCACTTCTTCTTGGCATAGTTACCTCCTGGGTTTGTTTTTTTGGATTTTTACATTCGAATTATTTGGGGCGTTTTGCACCATACTTGGATCTCGCTTGCTTGCGTTTTGCAACGCCTGCTGTATCGAGTGCTCCACGAATGATGTGATAACGCACACCGGGCAAGTCCTTGACACGTCCGCCTCTGATAAGAACTACGCTGTGTTCTTGCAGATTATGGCCGATGCCGGGGATATAGACAGTTCCTTCCATGCCGTTCACAAGGCGGACTCTTGCAATCTTTCGGAGAGCGGAGTTCGGTTTCTTTGGTGAAGTCGTGGTGACACTCAGGCAGATGCCTCTTTTTTGAGGGCATTGTTCCATGATAGGTGTCACAGATTTTTTGAGCTGTCTTTCTCTGCCTTTTCTAATCAGCTGATTAATGGTTGGCATTATTATTCCTCCTACAGAAATTTTTCGAATGTACCCGCAACCCTACAGGCGCAATTCAGTCTAGTCCTCAAGCACCGCCGTCAGCCCCACAGTTGCCGCGCGCACTTCGATACCCGCCTGTTTTCCAAGCCACTCCATAGAAGGAGCGGTGAAAACTTCCGCGTTTTTCGAAACCGCCGCCGCAACGAGTTTGGATTTAAGCTCGCTTTCGGTATCCTCCGCGATAAATACACACCGTATTATCCCCTCGGACAAGCCCTTCAAAACCTGTTTGGAACCGACAAGTTTTTCAGAGCTGTTTAGCATGTTAATAATTTGTTTTTCCTTGTCCATATTTTTTTCGCAAGTTAAAAACTGCCTGCGATTCCGCAAGCCACACCATATTAGCAATTATTGATTTTCTTGTCAAACAATTTTAAAGAAAAAGAAAAAAAAAATTTAATACTTATATAT
>CAYIYN010000066.1:0-7957 GCA_964367645.1 uncultured Bacteroidaceae bacterium | reverse complement strand
ATATATCCTGATAATCCCAATTCGGACACTCACTTTATCACCTATGAATCAATCGGCGCAACAGCCGCACAAGACTTGCTTTCAAAGGCAGGTATCGCGGTTGCGGTTTCTGTGGTCTTGATATTGATATACGTCATATTCAGATTTACTTTGGCAAGCGGGGTTGCGGCAGTGCTAGCGCTGTTGCACGACGTCATTTTGATGTTCTGTTTGACTGTCATCTGTCGAATACAGATAAACACTTCTTTCGTTGCTGCTGTGATAACGATAATTGCGTACTCTATCAACAACACGATTATCATTTTTGACCACTGCCGTGAACAAATGAGACCGTTAAAAGGTCAAAAGGGTGTTAACTACGAGCAAATAGGCGATACGGCAATAAAAGTCAACTTGCGTCGTTCCATCTTTACAACGCTGACGACAATGGTCACCGTCATCTTCCTTGCGATATTTGGAAGCGGCACGATAAGAGAGTTCTGCGTGCCTATCATTCTGGGTCTTATTGCAGGCTTGTATTCATCGGTGTTTATGGCAACGCCTATGTGGTGCAGACTTAGCTACGCGTTTGACAAAATCAAGGCTAAGCGCGCCGATAAAGCCGTTATCTCTTACGAACATTTGAACAGCGACGAAGAGGAAGAGCAAACCGTTTATAAGGGTGCCGCCAAATCCGACTTTGTCGTGGAAGAAGACGGAGAAGTTAGACCGGTTGCGCAAAAGAAAGAAAATGCCAAAACCGCCCCCGTGTACAAATATTCCAAGAAGAATACCACTTTCAAGAAAAAGAAATAACTCAAAAATATTGCTGCCTCCGTAATAATTACGGGGGCAGTTTAATCAAAAACAGATAATTTGCCAAAAGGAACGCCATGACAGACGCAATTGTGTTGACACAAGAGGAAAGAGAATTTGCTCGGAAACAAAAAATTTCCGATAATTTTTTGCGCCTTTTGCTTCAACGCGGTCACTCTCTTGACGACATCCCATCCTTTTTGCATCCCTCGCTGGACGATATGTGCGCACCATACGACATTGACGGAATGAAAGAGGCGGCAGATAGGGTCAAATTGGCGATAAAAAACAAAGAAAAGGTGCTCATATTCGGCGATTACGACTGCGACGGTATCGGCGCGGTTTCCATTTTGACGCTATATTTACGTGACAAATTAGATTTGGCGTATTTTATTCCAAACCGCAACACCGACGGCTACGGAATGAAAGCAGATGGGTTAAAAAACATTTTAAAACAGCGTCGTCCGTCACTTATCATCACCGTAGATTGCGGCATAACTGCGGTAAAAGAAGTTGATTTTTTGAAAAGTGAAGGTATCGATGTCATTGTTACCGACCACCATGAACCTCAAGATGTGCTTCCCGATTGCATAATAGTTGACCCAAAGGTGAAAAAGCAGGGCTTTTATGACTTTTGCGGAGCGGGAGTCGCGCTCAAACTGGTGGAAGCCCTCGGCGGACGTAACGAAATGGAAAAGTATTTGGATATAGCGGCTGTATCCACCATAGCAGACGTTGTACCCTTGCTCAAAGATAACCGAATAATTGCATATTACGGGCTGAAGCAAATCGTTTCAAACCCAAGAAAGGGCATAAAGGAACTACTGCACACCGATAAGCTTACCGCGCAGGACGTTATGTTCAAACTTGCGCCGCGCATAAACGCCGCCGGCAGAATGAGTACGGCGATGAAAGCGGTTGAGTTGTATTTGGAAAACGACATTTTTTTGTTGCGCTCCTTGTGTGAAGAACTTGATCGGGACAATGTAAAAAGACAAATAACTTGCGAGCAGGTTGTCGGCGAAGCCAAAGCAATGCTTAAAGCCGTAGATTTTGACAAAACACGTATAATAGTGCTTGCAAAAAAAGGTTGGGAAGCGGGTGTTTTGGGGATAGCAGCGGCAAAACTTACAGACGAATTTAAATGTCCCGCAATCCTTTTTGCCAAAAACGGAGATGGACTATGCAAAGGTTCGGCACGCTCGATTAAGGCGGTCAACATTTTTGAACTGCTCTCCAAATTCAGCGATATGTTTGAAAGTTTTGGAGGACATTCGCAGGCAGCGGGCATTACGATAAGCGAAGAAAAATTTGACGAATTTGCAGCAAAAATCAACGCTGAGTTGCTTCAAACTCACGATTTTAATGAGTTTTTGCCAAAAATTGAATATGAGATGGAACTTGACACAAATTCAGATTTGCTATCTTTTGCAAAAGAGTTGCAATTTTTGGAGCCGACGGGTTACGGCAACCCGATGCCAAATTTTCTCATCCGCGCAAATGGGCTTGATTTTGAGCAGATAGGCTTTACAAACCACGTCAAATGTTCGCTTGATTCAATGGAAATCGTTGCATTTTCAAAGTTCCGCTACTGCGTTGCCGCGACGAGTGGACGGACGCTTATTGAGTGCTCTTTGGGCGTCAACGAATTTCAAAACAGACAGTATGCGCAAGCCGTGGTCAAAACTTTTCAGTCCGAAACGGTCATAGTTACTCCGACGGACGAAATAATTTTGAGCGCGCACCACCTTTCTCACGAGGGAGTGGCAGATTTGGCGTACACAAGCATTTCGGAAGCGGAAAAGTTGCTTGAAAAACCATTCGGCACCGTCTTCGTCTGTTTTTCTCAATCGGAATATGAAACACTGCAAAACAACAGTGCGAAAATTGCCTCATTGCCTGTGCTTGTGGCAACTCCGCGCTGCCTGAATCCCGAAAACTGCACGCTGATTTTGCCCGCGCCCGAGTTTGACTTTTCCTTTTACCGCAACGTGATAATAGCAGGAAGGCCACTCTCGGAAGGATATAAAAAGCATATAGCGTCACAAGTCAAAAATTGCTTCCTTCTGGGAGATTGTTCAAAAAAAGAAACATATATCCCCGATTCACAGTTCCGAGAAATGTTTATTTCGTTAAAAAAAATTGCCGCTAGGCGCGAGAAAATGTCCGCTGCAAAAAGGCTCTACCGCGCAGTAGCCAGCGATATAAAAATCAGTTTGAAAGACTATATCGTCATTTGGCAGGTTTTTAACGAACTTAACTTGGTGACGCTTTCGGACAGAGGGATAGTGTTTGTAAGCAGCCAAAAAACCGACTTAAACAATTCGGTGACATACAGAAATCTAAAACATTGATATGGATAATTTGCTCGTACAACTAAGAAAAGCGTATCCCGATCACTACGCCGAGATAAAAAAAGCCTATGAATTTGCGCTGGAGGCTCATAAAGGTCAAAAACGCAGTTCAGGAGAGGACTATTTTATTCATCCTTGCGCGGTTGTTGAGATACTTGCAGATTTCGGCTTTGACTCGTCAACGGTTATCGCCGCATTTTTGCATGACGTTTTGGAGGACACTTCGGTTACTCCCGAGCAACTTACCGAGCAGTTCGGCACGGAAATTTTTGAACTTGTAGAAGGCGTTACAAAACTCGATAAACTGCAGTTTAACAACCGTGAAGAGGCGCAGGCGGAGAACTTCAGAAAGCTGTTTATCGCTCTTGCGAAAGACTTGCGCGTTATCATCATCAAACTTGCAGACAGACTGCACAATATGCGTTCACTTAAATATCTTCCAAAGGAAAAGCAAGAATATATTTCAAAAGAAACGCTTGAGATTTACGCTCCTCTTGCCGGCAGACTGGGTATTTCTTTCTTCAAATGCGAATTAGAAGACCTAGCCATGATGTATCTGTATCCCGAGGAGTATAAATACATCGCCGAAAGCATTGCCAAAAAACGCAGCGAAAGGCAGGTTTTTTTGAACAAAATCTGCGATGAAATACGCAATAAAATGGCAGAGTTGGAAATCGGCGGCGAAGTGAACGGACGCCCGAAACATTTCTATTCGGTTTACAAAAAGATGAAACAACTGGGCATTGATATAGACCAGATTTACGATCTTCAGGCGGTTAGAATTATCGTCGAAACCGTAAAAGACTGCTATACGATGCTGGGTGAAATCCATACGATGTGGAAACCGATACCGGGCAGATTTAAAGACTATATTGCAGTCCCCAAAGCCAACAATTATCAATCGCTTCATACAACGGTCATTTCGCAGTTTGGCGAAACGTTTGAAATACAAATACGTACCTACGAAATGCACAAAATTGCCGAATACGGCGTTGCGGCGCATTGGAAGTATAAAGAAGGCACCACTGGCGTTGAAACAGACCTCGACAACAAAGTCAGGTGGTTAAGAGAAGTCATGGACGCCGAAAAAGACGTCAGCGGCGCGGCGGAATTTATGGACGCCATCAAAATCAACGTCTTTGACGACGAGGTGTTTGTCTTTACACCGAAAGGCGACGTTTTTGATTTGCCGGTTGGTTCAACCGCCGTGGATTTGGCATATAAAATTCACTCCGCCATCGGAAATCATTGCGTAGGCGCAAAAATAAACAAAAAAATCGTACCTTTGTCAACCAAATTGCATATGGGCGACATAGTGGAAATTTTGACGTCAAAAGCCTCAAAAGGGCCGAGTTTGGATTGGTTGAAGTTTGTGAGAACGGCTTCCGCCCGCTCGCGCATACGTACCTTTTTCAAAAAAGAACAGCGCGAAGAAAACGTCTTGCGCGGCAAGGATATGTTAGAGCGCGACGCAAAACGCAGAGGGTATAGTTTGACGGAACTGCTGAGTGTCGCCGATCTTATGCCGATTTTGCAAAAAATGTCGATAGGCAACGAGGAAGACATGTATGCAAACGTAGGCTTCGGCGGTTTGACAACAAATCAAGTTATCGTAAAACTTATCGATTCGTATAGAAAGCAAAATCCTATTGAAACAATCGAGGTGCCTGTAGCGGAGGATAAATTCCAAGGCAAAAGAGGCGGCGGCGGTGTTCTTATCAACGGAAATGCAGATTTTACCGTCAGAATGGCGCATTGTTGCACCCCCGTGCCGGGGGATTCGATTGTTGGCTACGTATCTCGCGGAAGAGGCGTATCCATACACAGAAAAGACTGTCCAAATGTCAAAAGTATGGAGCCTGAACGACTTATCGATGCATCTTGGGACGGTGGCAGCACCGAAGAATACGGCGTTACTATCGTGATTATTTCAGAAAACAAGGGCGGACTGCTTGCTCAAGTCACAGCCTATATCGCCGCGGCAAAAATTGCTATTACGGCTGCAAACGTCAAAATTGATCCAAAAGAACATTTGGCTGAAATGAGCATCTCCGTTCTTATTAAATCCGCAAGCCAGATTGACGATTTGGTGCGAAAACTGAAAACTATCGACGGCATAATAGAGGTTCGCAGATGAACGTAACTATAAAAAAAGTGACGAGCCTTGAAACCAACTGCTATACGGTTGACGACGGCAGCCACGCCTTTGTCGTTGACTGCGGAGCGGATGCCGAAGATATATTTTCAGATATAACAAACAGAGGTTTAACGCTTGATGCGATATTAATTACACACGCACATTTCGACCACATCGGTGGAGTTGCCAAATTGAAACAACTCAGTGCCGCAAAGATTTATATATCAAAAGTTGATGCCGAACTTATAAATTCCTACAAAAATTTGGCTTTCGCGCTTGGCGGCACGCTTGAAAAATTTACGCCCGACGTTTTGCTTAACGATGGCGATGAAATTGAAATCGGCTCGTTTAGAATTGCGGTTTTGTGCACTCCCGGGCATACTGCGGGCGGGATTTGTTACAAACTTAAAGACCGTATCTTTACAGGCGACACCATATTTGAACAAAGTTACGGCAGGACCGACTTCCCAACGGGGGATTTTTCCGCTTTGATATCATCGATTGAGGGCAAACTTTTTGCTCTTAAAGGGGACTACGTTCTCTATCCGGGACACGGTGAAAGCACGACGTTGGCATATGAGAAAAAGCACAACCCCATTCTTTTTGACCGATGATTAAATTTTCTTGCAGCGACGACAAATATACAAACGATCTTATGGAACTTATCCGCGCTTTCGAGCAGCGCGTTAATGACGATTTTTCGCTTTTTGTAGAATATGAAAATTTAAACGGGCTTTTCAAGGTGAACCTGTCTTCCGACAAATTGGATGGATTCAAAAAAACTTGTCGTTATTCATTTGAATCCTCAGACGATATGGCGGTAAAAAGGCTGGAAAAGCGTTATCTAAAAGAGGCAATTTACTCAACGATAGTGTTTTTGACAGGCGTTAGTTTGCCATATGGCTGTCTTACGGGCATTCGCCCGACAAAACTTTATTTCGGACTTGGCGAGCAGGCTTATGAAAAGTTTAGCGGGGAGTTTTCTGTGTCCGAAAAAAAAGTGAAACTTATTGATAGCACAGTGAAAACTCAGCAGCCTTACCGCAATCGCGATGGGGGGTACGACCTTTTTGTTTTCATACCGTTTTGTCCCACTCTCTGTTCCTATTGCAGTTTTGTGTCAGTACCTATCGATAAACAAAAAAAACTGGTAGAGCCTTATGTGGATTGTCTTCTACAAGAACTCGAACTTATAAAAGACATTGTTAGAATCCATAAAATCTCCTTGCGTGCAATTTACGTCGGGGGAGGGACACCCACCTCTTTGCCAACCGATTTGCTTGAAAGGATATTGATTTCCTTGAAGGATTTCACTGCAGACGAATACACCGTAGAGGCAGGGCGACCGGATACTATGTCTTTGTCGGTTTTGCGAATGTTAAAATCCTACGGGGTGAACAGAATTTCCGTAAATCCGCAAACGTTCAACGATAAAACATTGAAACTTATAGGGCGCAAACACACCGTTGACGAAGTGAAAAAAGCGTATGCGCGTGCAAAAAAGTTGTTCGACGTCAATATGGATTTGATTGCAATGCTGCCAAACGAAAGTATTGACGATTTCAAGTATTCCTTGGACACTGCGGTTTCGCTTTCTCCCGACAACATAACCGTACATACGCTCTATCTAAAAAAGGGTTCCGAACTTAAAACCGAAGGATACCGTCACACATCTCACGAGATTGGGGCGTCAATGGTGGACTACGCTTTTGATAAACTGACTGCGTCGGGATATTCGCCTTACTATATGTACCGTCAAAAATACACGGGTGGAAATTTGGAAAACGTGGGGTATGCAAAAGAAGGCAAAGTTTGCATATACAACGTGGATATAATGGAAGAAGATACTTCCATACTTGCAGCAGGCGCGGCGGCAATCTCAAAAAAATGGACTGAATCCACAAATTTGATTGAGCGCAACGCCAATTTTAAAGAACCTTCGGAATACGTCAAGCGTTTTGACGAAGTCATAGCGCGCCAAAAAATGTTTTGGAGCATTTGAATTCTAATAGGTTTGGCAAACGTTAAAAATGCAAATTAAAGCCTGTTGAATGCGCAAAAATGTAAAATAATTCCTCATACGCGCGCAAATTCGGTTTACTTTGGCTTTTTTTTGTGATACTATCTACAAAGTACTTTTTACAAGGTTAGGATAATCTCCAAATTCTCACTTTGTTTCAAGTGAATTAACTGTCCATCAGGAGGTAAAAAAATGGATAAGGAAACAAAACAAGCAATCATCGCAAAATTCGGTCGCAGCGAGGGTGACACCGGTTCTCCCGAAGTGCAAATCGCTCTGCTCACTCGGCGCATCAACGACCTGACCGAGCATCTTAAAAGCCATGCAAAAGATCACCACTCCCGTCGCGGTCTGCTGATGATGGTCGGACAAAGAAAGAATATGTTGGGATACTTAAAGGACCTGGACATCGAGCGCTATCGTACACTCATTGCGGCACTCGATTTAAGAAAATAAAAAATCACGGGCGTTGTTTTCGCCCGTTTTTTTAAGCGCGAAAGTGCTTAAACCGTATAAAATAAATTAGGGAATGACGGAATTCCCAGAAGGAGAAAATTTAATGGAAAGAAAAACTTTCACAACAACAATCGGCGGCAGAGAAGTTTCTGTTGAAACGGGTGCTTACTGCGGTCAATCAAACGGCAGTTGTAT
>CAYIYN010000065.1:0-8269 GCA_964367645.1 uncultured Bacteroidaceae bacterium | reverse complement strand
TTTTTATATCCGCGGCGGCGAAATTTTGGGCGTTGCGGGCATTGCTGGCTGCGGGCAGAAAGAACTGTGCGAGGCTATCGCAGGTCTAAGAAAAATAGAAAGCGGTGAAATCAATCACTTGGGCACGTCCATTATCGGGTTGTCGCCCAAGAAAATCATAGAAATGGGCATCGCAATGTCGTTTATCCCCGAAGACAGACTGGGTATGGGGCTTGCTCCGTCACTGTCGCTCACCGACAATATGATGTTAAAAACCTACAGCGACGGTTTCAGCCCGTTTGTAAACCGAAGACTGGCAAGGGCGAAGGCGAAAGACGTTATAAACAATCTCAACATTGTAACCCCCTCCACCGAAACTCCTGTCAGACGTCTTTCTGGCGGTAACGTGCAAAAAGTTTTGGTGGGGCGCGAAATTGCCGAAGGGCCAAACGTAATTGTCACAGCATATCCCGTCAGAGGACTTGACATAAATTCTTCCTACGCCATATACGACATTTTGAACGAACAAAAGAAAAAGGGCGTGGGTGTCCTATACGTCGGTGAAGACCTCGACGTACTACTTGAACTTTGCGACAAAATTATGGTGCTGTGCCATGGCAACATAATGGGTGTTGTCCACGCGGATAAAACCACAAAAGACGAACTCGGTCTTATGATGACAGGTACGCTCAACTTGAATGAAGTAAAAACCAACAAGAGTTTCGGAATTGCACCGGACACACAAATCGGAACAAGTGTGAAATTCTTGCCCAAAACCGTTTATGAGAAAATCAAGTCAACACTGTCAAACGTTTTTGAAAAGATAAAAAAGACCTCCGACAAACCTGATAAGGAGGTAGGAAAAGATGAGTAAATTAATGACAAGATTCGGAAAGTCTTCAGCCGATAAAAAGGAACCTTTTGTCCGTGTTGCAAAGCGCGAAAGCACCAGTTTTTTGTATAGAACCTTGGTGCGTGTTGCTGCAACAGGCATATCGCTTTTGATTATTCTCATATTTTTGCAGCAGGTGTCTTCAATCAGCATGGCCAATATATGGAAATATATCCAACAAGGCTCATTCTTTACGGAATACTCAAAGCGCGCGCTCATAAAAGATGCTATGTTGCTTTTGGGCATCGCTTTAGCGCTTGCTCCTGCATTCAAAATGCGTTTTTGGAACATCGGAGCACAAGGACAAGTCCTTATGGGCGCACTGCTTACCTCCGTCGTAATGTGGTATTTTACAGATTTGTCAAATTCTGCAATGATAATCGTTATGTTTATATTCGCTGTTCTTGCCGGCGGTTTGTGGGCTGTTATTCCTGCGATTTTCAAAGTCAAACTCAATGCAAACGAAACGCTGTTTACCCTTATGATGAACTATATTGCGGTGCAGCTTGTTGCCTGTGCGATAGACATATGGAAAGGCAAAAGCAGTGCTCTGCCAACTTTTAACAGCGCAACAAAACTGGGGTACCTTCCCGCTATTGGCGAAAATCCTTTCGGCTTGGTCACAGTGCTTATTGTCATAATTACGGTGCTCATGTTTGTATATATGCGCAACACAAAGCAAGGTTATGAAATATCCGTCGTGGGCGATTCCATAAACACGGCGCGCTACGCGGGAATAAACACGGGCAAAGTCATCTTGCGTACAATGTTCCTTTCGGGAGCAATTTGCGGACTCGTCGGCTTTTTATACGTCGGCGGAATTGACCACGTTATATCCACAAAAACAAGCGGAAATTACGGCTTTACCGCAATAATCGTCGCTTGGGCGGCAGGATTTAATCCTTTCGGTATGGCGGCCATTTCATTCGTAATTACCTTCTTGTCAAAGGGCGCCGGAAACGTTGTCAACTATGCTTCCAACCTAAACAGTTACACTTCATATATCGTAGTGGGCATATTCTTGTTTATGCTTATAGGCTGTGAGTTCTTTATTCGTTACAGATTAGCGTTCAACTCCAAAATTACGGCGTCCGGTGCCGCTTTCAAGAAAAAACTCACCGAGAAAATGCCGAAAACCAATGCGGCGTTTGTAAAATTTAGCGTTTGGCGCACGGTAACTGCGACAAGGATGGTCGAGGTTTACAACAATGTAATTGCAAAAATGCTGGACGGAGCAGCGGAGTTTTTATCCAAAGCCTTTGGCGGTATGAAGGATGCTTTCACAAAGAAGAAATCTTATGTGGCAGCCGTGTCAAACGAGTCAAACAAGCCTGTCGCGCTTGAAACCGAAAAGATTGTTTCAGTGGCAGAGATGGAAAATGCCGATAGCGCAAAAGTTGAGCCTGGCGTTCAAGAAATAATATCTGAGAAAGAATTGAACAATCAAAATATCGGAGAGGAGGGTAAGCAAAATGATTAGTTTCATTTCCTGGTGGACAAGTGCTGTAGTATTCGGCACAGTAATAATGTTCGGAGCGCTGGGAGAAATCCTCACCGAAAAAAGCGGACACCTCAATTTGGGTGTCCCGGGCATGATGTTTTTGGGCGGCTTTGCAGGTTTTGCGGGTGCGTTCCTTTATGAAAATTCCGCAGCAAACCCCAACAACATAGTGGTTGTGCTGATAGCGCTTGTATGCGGTTTTGGAGCAGCGGCACTGGCGGGATTGCTCTACAGTTTCTTCACAGTCACGCTTCGCGCAAATCAGAACGTAACAGGTCTTGCGCTGACATATCTTGGCGTCGGCATCGGAAGTTTCGGCGGTCAATTCATTATTTTGAAAGCTGGATTTACATCCTATGCCAGAGCAACCGTCGCATCCGAGGCTTTTGGAAAAAACATTGCGCAAGCCGCGTCATTGACGGATAATTTCAGCCAGATGTTCCTTTCTTACGGCTTTT
Organism: uncultured Bacteroidaceae bacterium; assembly: GCA_964367645.1. Taxonomy (GTDB): domain Bacteria; phylum Bacillota; class Clostridia; order Christensenellales; family CAG-917; genus RGIG4097. The sequence continues at coordinate 5,439 of CAYIYN010000065.1, read as the reverse complement.
TGGTGTACGTTGCCGTCATCTTGGCAATTTGCATGAGTATATACTTCAAACGCTCGCGCGTGGGACTTAATCTTAGGGCAGTCGGTGAAAATCCTGCAACGGCGGACGCAGCAGGCATAAACGTCACAAAGTACAAATATCTTGCTACCACTATCGGTGGCGGAATATGCGGACTGGGCGGACTGTTCTATGTTTTGGTTTACTGCAAGGGCGGTTGGACAACAAACAACAGCATTGAAGCTTTGGGCTGGCTTGCAGTAGCGCTTGTCATTTTCACAACTTGGAAACCCGTAAACACCATTTGGGGCTCGTACCTCTTTGCTCTGCTTTACTGGCTATATACAAACTCAAATGTTTTCAACACCTCATTCACCATACCGCAAGCCGACATCGTGCAAATGCTCCCGTATCTTGTCACGATTTTGATGCTGATACTGATTGCTTTCAGAAAAAAGAAAGAATATCAACCGCCTGCGGCATTGGGGTTATCGTATTTCAGAGAAGAACGATAAAAACCGCGCTATTTTGCGAATAGCGTCGGCAGGTATCGCGGATGCAATCCTCACGTACAAAGAGTACGTATCGTTCTGCATCCCTCGCCTTTCTTGCTCTTCATCAGAATATCGCGGTTTTTAAGTGCGAAGACCATGCTGAATACCGTGCTGAATACCGTGCTGAAGAACGAAAAAGCCGCTCTTGAAGCGGCTTTTTTATATGCTCATTATGCGTTTATGAAGGATTGGTTTAAAAATAAATATTTTTTGCAGTGTTTTTGCGTTAGTTTTTTCTTAGAGCGTCGGCGACTATTTTCGCACTAGACCACGCCCATTGCAGATTAAAACCGCCACTGTCACCGTCTATATCCAACGCTTCGCCCACGGCGTATGCGTTTTGGGTTTTCATAGACATAAGATTTTCATCAAATTCGCGGATATTAAGTCCGCCTGACATAACCTGCGCCAAACTTTCGTCGCCAAGTCCTTCGATTTTGAAGCGGTAGTTTTTGATTGCTTCGGCGATTGCGGATATTTTGGGTTGTGCACTCATATCGGTCGTTACCCCGGCCGCCCACATAATCCTATCCACGACTTTGCTGTGGAAAGTGCCTATGAGCAGTTGTCCCACCTTGACGTTGCCGCGCTTTCTTAAAACCGCCTCCACGTCGGCTCGGCTGGATTCCGGCATAAAGTCGATTGTGACGGTGCTTCCTAACTTTGCTGCGCCGCGCGCTATTTCGCTTGCCATATTGAAAACGGCAATACCGCTAAGTCCGAAATCTTTGAACAAAACTTCGCCAACTTCATAGCGGTAGCCTATGCGCACTCCTGCTTTGACGCGCACTCCTGAAAGTCCTTTCAAAGGTTCTTTGTCTGTGATAATAGGCACCAAAGAAGGCATAAACGGACGCGCCGTATGACCAAACGCAGTGTAAAGATTTAGACTGTTGCGACCAAATGTAGCAGGGGAGCCTGTCGCAAGCACCACAGCATCTGAGTGCATATCAAAAGATTTGGGAGAGGTGTTTTCTTCTTTTATAACACCACTCACGGTGAAAGAATCGGCAAAATAATCAATGGAATTGACAATGTGTGAGGTAAATACTTCTGTTCCCGCCTTTTCAACCGCCGTGCGCAAAACGTCGAGGACGGTTGCCGCGCATTCAGAATAAGGGTAGACGCGCTTGTCAACCACTTTTGTCAAAAGACCCATACGCTCGAAAGCAGCGATAGCGTCGTGTGCGTCAAAACGGTCTAAAAAACTTTCCACTGCCGAGGGACGGTTATAGTGGACTATATTCATATCGAGGTTTGTCAAATTGCATTTGCCGTTGCCCGTTGCAAGCAGTTTTTTGCCCACACGTTCATTCGCTTCCAAAATGGCAACTTTTTTGTTTGCAGGCAATTCAGCCGCGAGAAAAAGCCCTGCAGCGCCGCCTCCGATAATAATAACATCGTAAACTTTTTCCATATATTTCATTTTACCACATTTTCTTCACCGCGCGCAACATTATTATTTCCATTCTCATCAAGCATTCAAACATCATTGATGACACGTGAAACGATGTTTTTTACTTTGTTAAACCGCATAGATAGGGATAGACATCAATAAAGAGTTAAACCGCCGTTTTAGCACGTTTTGGAAGGCACTCCAATATGATATTTTCAATACGATTACTGAAAAAGGAAAAGAAAAAACCTAAGTCAGGGTTCGACTTAGGTTTTAGGTGGTGGACACTTTTGCGAGCTATCCGCACACCCTATTTTTCCTTTCCCAAGACTATAGTCTTGAGGGGGCGTATCGGTTGACATATGTTCTACGTAATTGTAGTAAATTTCCAGCTTATCGTCGTATGTAATAATCTTTTGGATTAGGGTTTGTAGGAGTAGCATCGGCTCCTTTTTAAGAGCGTGTGCGAAGTACTGAATGACCTGTTCTCGTTTGAGCTGATTTTCATCTTTGTAGTGCTCAATCATAAGTTTGTCGTCAATATCCGCGATGTGGGCTTCTAGCTCTTCCATACGGTTTTTTGTAATTGGAGTAAATATACCTTGCTCAATTGCTTTCATTACGTTGTCTAATGATGCCTGCGCCGTAGCTCTGTCTTTTTGGAGTAGAGCTATAACCGATTTGTCCCGCATTTTCTTTTCGTTAACGCGCATTATCTCGTCTGCTATGTAATCCATAGACTCCTTGTTGCCGAATACCTTTATCGTGACGTCGGTCAACAGCTTTTCCAGCTTGTCCTTCCGAATGGTGCTTTTTCTGCAGTTGTGTAATTTCTTACGCCCCATACATTTGTAATAATAAACGAGCTTGCCGCTCTTGGACGTGCCGTGATCACCTTGCAGCATTTTGCCGCAATACCCACACACGAGTTTCCTTCTCAACCAAAAGTCCAAAACGCTGCTACGCTTTCCGTTTTTGTTCTTTGCAACTATGACCTGAACTGCGTCAAATAATGGTTTCGGGATGATTGCCGGATAGATATTATCAAATACACCGTCATCATATCGGCAAATGCCTATGTATTTTTCCAATCTCAAAATGTGGTATATCGTATTCAGCACGAAAGGCTTTCCTCGATAAAGGATACCCTTGTCTGCAAGGTCGGCACTTATATCTTTTGCCATTCTCCCTTGTGCGTATTGTTGATAGATATACAGCACAACTTTTGAGGTGTCCTCGTCCACACATACCCTTTTGTCTATAACCTTATAGCCGTAAGGAATAGTCCCTCCGGCGAAAAGTCCTTTCATTCTGCTTTCGTGCAAACCGCGGCGTATTTTTTGTGACAGTTCCGCCGAATAGTATTCAGCCAAGCCGATATACACGTTTTCAAGCAAAATGCCGTCCAAGTTTTTGCTCCCGTCTATATTCTCTGACGTCCTTTGCGTGGCAGAAATGTACTTTTTGCCATTTTTCTTGAGTCTTTGTTTGTTTACGGCGATTTCGATTGAATCTCGTCCAAAACGGTCTATTGCATATACCAGCACTATATCCCACGGAACAGGTTTCGCACTATCCGCGAGCATTTGTTGAAACGCGGCGCGGTTATCGTTTGCACCCGTCATAGCACGGTCTATATATGTGTCTAGGATTATGAGGTCGTTCTGGTCCGCGTATTTTTGACACACTCGCATCTGTCCCTCGATAGATTGTTCAGACTGTCTTTCGCTCGAATAACGTAAATAAGCAACACAGTATTTAGGCATTGTTTTTTTCTCCTTTATTTTTGTTGATTTGATGATATAAAACCGTATAACCAAATGGAATGTGGCTATGCTGAGGTTGAACTGAGGTTACATTAACTATCTCAAAGGATTTACCGAACTTTGGTGAGTGCATGACTAACTCCTTATCGATTTTTTCTTTCGACAACCGAAAGAAAACGGAAAAAGGCGAAGCCGTCAAGGATACAGAAAAAAGTATTGCGTACAGGTCTTTAATCTTAAAGTTTTCAGCAATAGTTTTTTCCATTGACGGCACAGCCTTTTTCTGATAGCTTCCATCCAATCGAAAGAAGAAAGTTTGGGTAAAGCAAACAAAGGTCAAGAAAATGTCAAGTTTGAACGATTATGCCGAGTATAAAAAGACCAAAGCAACGGTGGAAGAATTGAAGGAACAAAACGGTTATTTCATCAATGCGCTATACGGTAACGAGGACGAAGAACGTCCTGAAATAAGGAGGTGCAAATAGATGTATCCTGAAACAAAAATATATCACGACGGCAGCCATTTTTTGGGTATTCCACATAAGGAAGTGCCGTACAAACAAAAGCAAATCAGGATTGAGGAAGAAGCGATTATCTATGACGATAATGAGCAGAATTGTGACGACAAGAAGAAAGCAGATACTGTTGATGATAATAACGAAAATGAGGTTAATGTAAACGAAACTGAAGATAAACAGCCGAATGGTGACGAAAAGAAGTCTAAACCAAAGCCTGACGGCGAAACAAAGTCAAAGATATTAAACAGGCTTTTTGACGAGTCCAAAGGTATGAGCAAAAGTCAAAGGAAGGCGTTTATTATAGAGCAAATGAGAAAGTATTTTCCCACTTCGAAAGCAACGAAAATGTTTGTCCAAGAGAAGCTTGAAAGAAAGAGAATCAACCTAATAGATAGGCGTATGAGATTCTCTCGGAAAGCGAATTTGAATGACTTTAATTACTTCGTTACGTTCACTCGAAATGATGCTTTGCACGATGAAATTTCGTTCCGTAAAAAGTTATCAAGGTGCCTAAGGAATTATCATTCAAATCACGAATGGTTATATATGGGAGTTTGGGAGCGTTCCAAGACAGGACGACTCCATTTCCACGTAATTATGAACATCCCTGATGGCACAATGCCGGGTGAGTTGATAGAGGTTGAGGACTACGGTTTTGATTCGCATAAGATGCAAAAAACCACTCAAAATACGTTTTTTAATAAGCGTTTTGGAAGGACTGATTTTAAGGTAATTCCGAATACGCCGATGGGTAAAAATATGGCTGTGAGATATATAACAAAATACCTAGAAAAGACGGGTGAAAAAATTGTCTATTCAAGGGGTATTCCAATGTACTATATTTCGGATATTGAAGAAGACGATGTGCTTACTACAATCCAAACGGAATACGGAGATAAGCTTGTCCTATACGATAAATTCAACTGTTGGGATGAAGGCTGCTATGTTGGCGAAATGGGCCCGGAAACAAAGAAACAACTACGCACTGCAAATCACTAATGACTATATCCGAAGAAAAGAGAAAAACGATTGCATGCTTCGAAGAAGGAATAGTGGGCGCGATTCGCAAGCGGACTAGCGCGAACGCCCCACTCCTTTCGAACTGCAACGTTTCTCTGTTCGGTGGGTTTAGTTAGTTTGCAGGCGAGTGCTTGTCTGCGGAGCCGCGAAGCGGCGACGCACTTGTATCAAGACAAGCACTCGTCTAA
>CAYIYN010000064.1:0-8360 GCA_964367645.1 uncultured Bacteroidaceae bacterium | reverse complement strand
GAAACTTTCGGAGTTGCCCGAAGGTCCAAATTTTGGTGTGGCGAAATCTATCATATTATTTTTCTGTTTGGGCGAAATAATCCCTTGTCGCCTTTACGTCATCTGCCAGTTGTTTTTTTAATTCTTGCAAGGAATTAAATCGAATTGTACCGCGCAGACGTTTGTAAAATTCAACTCGTATTTCCTGCCCGTAGATATTTTGGTCAAAATCCAATATATAACTTTCTATGGTGAAATTGTTGTCATCAAGAGAGGGTTTTGCTCCCACGTTGGTACTTGCTAAATACGCTTTGCCGTCCAAGTAAACTTTGGTGATATATACCCCTTCACACGGCCTTATGCAGTTTGGATGCAGCGACAAATTTGCGGTTGGATAGCCCAAGTTTGTGCCTCTATGCGCACCGTGTACGACCGTACCGATTAAAAAATACGGTTTTGGCATGCACTCGTTTGCTATTTCGACGTTGCCCTCTTGTATCATCTTTTTTATGGTTGTTGTCGATAGTTTTTTGGAACCGAGTTTTACATACGGTATAACAATTACCGGTATGCTCTTTTTTGACATAAATTCGGTAAGAGTATCCACGTTTCCTTCGGCGTTTTTGCCGTAGGTAAAGTCTTTGCCGCAAACCAACGCTTTTATATTGTAGAAATCAGTTAAAAGTTGCGCTGCGCGCGACGGTGATATATCCGCAAATTCTTCATTGAAATACGCGTATAGCAAATTTTGTACGCCAAGCGATTCAAATATAAATTTGCGCTCTTCTTTGGTGTAAATTTGACTCATTTTGCCGAGCAGCCAACCCGGGTCGTTTGCAAAAGTCGTTATTGCCGATTCTGCCCCGTACTCTTTGGCTAGTTTTTTGGTTTCTTCAATAATTTCGACATGCCCTAAATGCACGCAATCGAAAAATCCTAGCGCAATTACCAGAGGAGTGGGGTTATATTTTTCGGCAATATTTATTTCTTTTATCATAGTCGAGTTTTTATCTTAAGTGTACCGCTGTCGATATTTCCAATGCCGATAATGCGGTTTTGGTAGGCAACGGAAACATAGCCGTTATCCAAAGTGTGCGAAACTTCAATATTCACGCCGTTTAATGCTTTATGCGCTTCGTTTTCGCTCAAATTATAAGCATATAGGTCGTCCAAAGCGAATTCTATGGGCAGTATATAATCTTTGGGCGCGGCTTCAAATCTATTAAAAGCAACGCCTTTTTCGATTTTGAATTTCCCGCTTTCTAGCCTTGTCAAAGATGACATAACGGCAAATGTGCCCAGCGATTCGCCCAAATCTCTTGCCAGAGAGCGTATATACGTACCACCGCTGCAACGAATCCTGAATGAATATTCATTTTTGCCGTGTTGTCCCGACAATTCAAAGGCATATACAGTCACGGGAACGGCTTGAAGTGCCACTTCTATGCCTTTTCTTGCGTATTCGTACGCTCGTTTGCCGTCCAAGGATTTTGCACTGTATGCCGGTGGAATCTGCATGATTTGCCCGACAAATTTTGGCAGTACTGCGGTTATTTCTTCCGCAGTCGGAAGTATGCCGTCTGTCTTTATGCGTTCCCCCCAAATATCAAGGGTGTTGGTGCTTTCACCAAACAAAAAAGTCGCTTCGTAGGTTTTGACTTTTTCTATTGTGTAGTCAAACAACCTCGTCGCAGTGCCGATTGCAATCGGCAGTACACCTGTCGCCATAGGGTCGAGTGTGCCGAAATGTCCTACTTTTATATTCTTTTCGCCTGTCGCTCTTCTTAAAATGCCGCGAACCTTTACAACGGCATCGTTAGAAGTCATATCCGCAGGTTTTATCAGATTGATAAATCCTCTTAAAGGCTCTTTGATAGCGTGCTCACTTTCAGAGGGTTCTTTTTCAGAAGTATCATTCACCAAAATGTTGCTCACAGTCTGTCCCTCGATGCTTTTAGAAGTTTGTCTATAATGTCTTCATAAAAACCGCTAAGCCGCAATCCCGAAGCTCTCATGTGTCCTCCCCCGCCGAATTCAGCGGCAAGGTCGGCTGCGCTGACATAATTTTTGGTGCGGACGCTGATTCTATAACTCTTATCATTGACTTCGGTGAGTGCAAAAGCGATTTCCACTCCGTCAATGTCGATTACGTCCACAATTATGCCTTCTGTATCGGACAAACATGTACCCGTTTGGTCAAAGTCGGCTTGATTGAAGGTTATCACTGCAACTTTGCCGTCTAAAAACAGTTTACAGTTGTTCAGCACTTTTATTTTTAACTTGAAAACCTCGGGTCTAGTGCGTTTTTGCAATCTGTAAACAACGCCTGATGCGTCAAAAGCGTACTTGTCTATGAGAATGAACGCGATTTCGTGAGTGCGCGCAGTTGTCGAGGAAAATTGGAAACATCCCGTATCGGCAACAATACCGCCGAAGATCAATTCCGCAGTAACGTCGTCAATACATTTCATATATGAAAGAAGATCGTAGACAATTTCCGCGCAGGCAGCCGCTTCAGGCCGAACAAGCGAAATATCCCCAAACTTCATATGCGTTAAATGGTGGTCGATGACAATCTGCCCTTTTGCAGACAAATAAGACTTCATTGCACCGCCGAGCCTATCTAGGTCGCTGCAATCCAGTGCGATTGCCAAGTCATGAGTGCCTTTATTGGGCAGAGTTATATTTTGTACGTCGGGTAATGATTGATATTTTTGAGGTATCTTGCCGTCACAAAAAACATCGACGGTTTTATTCATTGAAATAAGAGCGCGACGAAGGGCAAGCGCGCAGCAAAGTGTGTCGCCGTCGGGGTTCATGTGGCAATATAGCGACACACTCCCCGCACGTTGCACCGCTTTGTAAATCTGTGCCATTCTTTCCGTCGTTTGTTTTTCAGTCATTTCACTCTCTATTGTCAGTGTCGGCTTTTGGAATATCCATATTTGCTAAAATAGTGTCGATTTTGTGTCCGTAGTCGCATGACATATCCAGTATAAATGTCAAATCGGGTAAAAGGCGAATCTGCACGGCGTTTTTGAGCATATTCCGTATGAAATTTTTGCTGCGAACAACCGTGTCAAAGACGCTTGTACGGTCCTCTTCATTGTCAGCATAGACCGACAAAAAAACTTTTGCATACTTAAGGTCCGGCGTGGTCTGCACTCTCGTGACGCCGACCAACCCGCTGCTTAGTCTTGGGTCCTTGATATCCTCGCAGATAATTTTGGTTATCTGACGCTGCAATTCTGAATTTACTCTTTCAATTCTGACTTTCATCAGATCTGCTCCATAATAAAGGCTTCGATTACGTCGCCGACTTTAACGTCTTGATAGTTTTTAAGCATTATGCCGCATTCGTAACCTTTTGCCATATCTTTGACGTCGTCTTTTTCGTGACGCAAAGAGTCGATATCGGTGGTGACTTCCACCTTGCCGCTGCGGAGCAACCTTGCTTTTGCACCGCGTTGTACCTTTCCGTCGAGGACATAGCAGCCTGCAATAGTGCCGACCCCCGTAATTTTGAAGACGTTTCTGACTTCTGCAGAGCCGAGCACGTTTTCTTTGAATTTGGGTGCAAGCAAGCCCTTGACTGCAGCTTCGATATCTTCGATTGCGTTGTATATGATGTTGTAAAAACGTATATCGATTTTCTTTTGCTGGGCAAGTATTCTGGCATTTGAGTCGGGACGAACATTAAAGCCGATGATAATCGCTTTTGACGTGTCGGCAAGTGTGACGTCGCTTTCATTGATGCCGCCTACACCGCCCAAAATAATATCCACTCCCACTTCTTCGTTGCCGAGTTTTGTGAGCGACTGTTTGACCGCTTCAAGCGAACCTTGAACGTCGGCCTTGAGTATAAGTTTGACAGATTTTAGTTCACCTTTTGAAATCTTTTCAAACAAATCACTAAGTGAAACCGAACTGCTTCCGTCTTCTGTCTTTCCGGCTTTCAGTCTACGCTCTTCAACAAGATCGTTTGCAAATTTCTCATTGGAAACAACTTCCAGCCTGTCGCCTGCTTCCGGCAATATGTCGTCCCAGCCTGTGACCGAAACGGGTTTGGAAGGGCCTGCTTTTGTGACCTTTTTGCCCTTATCGTCCACCATCGCGCGGACCTTGCCGGTGCAAGTTCCCGCCACGATATAGTCGCCCAAATGCAGAGTGCCCGTTTGAACAAGAACGGTTGCCGTTTTGCCCATTCCTTTATCTAGGCGCGCTTCGATAATCGTACCGATTGCGTTTCTGTCGGGATTGGCTTTAAGTTCGCGCATTTCCGCCATAGTGAGAATGTTCGCCAACAAATCTTCAATGCCTTCGCCTGTCTTTGCCGAAACCTTAACGACGGGAGTATCACCGCCCCATTCTTCGGGAAGAATCTCGTGCTCTGTCAGTTGTTGCAACACTCTTTCGGGATTTGCGGTCGGCTTATCCATCTTGTTCACTGCAACGATAATAGGCACGTTTGCCTGTTTTGCATGATGTATGGCTTCTATTGTTTGCGGCATTATGCCGTCGTCGGCTGCAACAACAAGTATCGCAATATCCGTGACCTGAGCGCCGCGCGCTCGCATTGATGTAAATGCTTCGTGACCGGGGGTGTCTAAGAAGGTGATTTGATTACCTTTGAGGGAAACAGTATACGCACCTATGTGCTGTGTGATGCCGCCGGCTTCGCCCCCTGTGACGTTGGAATGTCTTATATAGTCAAGCAACGAAGTTTTGCCGTGGTCAACGTGTCCCATAATCGTGACGATAGGAGGACGAGCGACAAGTTGCTCGCTGTCTAGTTCCGCTGCAACTTGTTTTGCGCTCAAAACTTCTTCAAAGGTTTCTTCGGGCTTGAATTCGAGCACAATAGGATTGTCTTTTGACAGTTCCGCTGTCACAAGTTCTGCTGTGTCAAAATCTATGCTCTCATTTATTGTCTTAATTATACCCAGAACAAACAGAGTGCGAATAATTTCCGCCGCCGTTTTGCCTATCTTTTCGCTTAGCACTTTGATAGGAACAGGGTTGGTTGTGATGATGGCATGTTCAATAATGATAACACCGCCTCCGCGTTGATTTTTCAGTTTATTCTTTGCGGTGCGCCACTTCGGATTGTACTCGTCGTCAATTGCCATTTTTGAAGGATCGACAATAAACCCTTTTTTTAAGAGGTCACGCTTGTTGAGTGCGTTTCTGTCATCGTATTTATTGCTTGCGGTCTGCTGCTTGCCGCCCTTGGCCTTGGTCTGTAAGGCAGTCTTTGGCGGAAATTGTTGAGGAGGCGCAACGGCAGCAGAGGCGGGACGCTGGAACTTGTTTTGTTGTGGAGTTCCGTTCTGCTGTTGCATATTGGCTTGTCTTGCATTACGTGCACTGCCGCGCGCATCGTAACCACCCGGCCAAACTCTTGTTGTTTCAACCGGTTTTTTCTTGACGGGCGCGGCATCAATAAATATTCTGCGCTTTGTTCCGTCAGGATTTAATTCATCTGTTGTGACAATTTGAGGTTTGTCCGTTTTTTCCGGAAGTGCCAGTTTTTCTGCTTTGGCGGATTTTTCTACCTTTGCAGCCCTTTCTGTTTTAACAGATTTTTCTGCGACGGTCGGTTTTTCCTTTGTTTCGGTTGTTTTGACAACGTCAACTTTTTCTGTATTGGCATTATCTTTCTGCGGCTTTGGTTGGGTCGGAGTCGCAATTTCCTCTTGAGAGAAATCCTCTACTTTTGCAACTTCGGGAGTGGGTTCGACCGTTTCGACGACTTCCAAGGGCGTTGAAACCTCAACTTGCTCATCTTGTGGCGCGAGAGGAGTTTCCTTTTGGATTTCTTTTTCGGCGGCAAGAGTCGGTTCTTGTTTTTGCGGCGCAGTCTGCTCGTCTTGTTGTGAAGTCAAAGAAGCCATCGCCTTTTCATCGGCTATCGCCTGTAATTCAACTCTCTTTGCTTTGATATGCGCACTAAGCACCGTCACCCTGTTTTTCTCTTGAATGATAGCGTCAAGCAGAGTCGGCATTTTTTCCGTCTTATAGGTCTTAAGCGCGCCTATGACGTCGTTTGGGTTTTGATTTGGTTTTTCGGTCATACTTACCTCAGTCGTTCTATGATTGCCTTCGCAAGTTCGGCGTTAGTTACGCCTATTGCTTGGACTTGTTCGCGGTGGGTCATTTCTTTCAAGTTTTCCACTTCAAAAGACGGTACGTCGCCGCATTCGGCTTTCAGCCGTAGTTTGAATTTTTCAGGTGCGGAGCAGTCAATAAGTACCACTTTCATAACTTTCAGACGCTCCGTTATCGCGTCCTCTCCGTAACGGACACTGTTGCATCTTTGCGCCAGTCCAACGTATGAAGAGATTTTATTGCTCATAATTTTTAAGTTCCTTGTAAACTTCGTCGGGCACGTTTGTGCGGAAGGCGGCATTCAAAGCGCGTTTCTTTATGGCTCTTTCAATACATTCGGCATTTTTGTGGATATATGCGCCTCTGCCCTCCAGTTTTCCGCCGCTGTCAACCCTAAACCCGTCCGATGTTTTCACCACGCGGATAAGTTCGGATTTGTCGGCATGCAAATGACACACCGCGCATTTTCTTGTTCCGACTTTATTACTTGGCATCTGCAGTGTCGGCTTCTTCTTCATTTGAAGAGGTGTTGTCTATTGCCAAACTTGAATAGGGTTTTACGTCAATCTTCCAGTTGGTCAGTTTGGCGGCAAGTCTTGCGTTTTGACCGTTTCTGCCGATTGCAAGGCTCAACTTTTCGTCGTTGACAATAACTCTTGATGAGTGTTCTTCCTCGTTGATTGACACCATAACCACTTGTGCGGGACTAAGGGCGCGGGCAATAAATTCGATAGGGTCGGAGCAATATTCGATTACGTCGATTTTTTCACCGCCGAGTTCTGCAACAACAGCGTTTACACGAACACCTTTGTTCCCTATGCAGGCTCCAACGGCGTCGATGTCGTCGCGCTCGCTGTACACTGCAATCTTTGTGCGGAATCCCGCTTCACGGACGATTGCCGCAACTTTCACAACTCCATCTTTAATTTCAGGAACTTCCATTTCAAACAAACGTTTGACAAAACCTGATGAAGAGCGTGACACCACGACTTGCGCGCCGCGCAGAGTGTCGCGGATTTTCTTTATGAATACTTTGATTGTTTCTCCGATATTGTAGGTTTCAGTGGGTACTTGGTCGGTGCGCATCATAACACCTTCCATTTGCGATCCGCCGATTTCGACATACAAAGTGTCGCCTTCGCGGCGGCGTATAGTTGCGTTTAAAATCTCGCCTTGGCGCTCGCTCATTTCGTTCAAAACGTATTCTTTGCGTGCGTCGTTAAGTCTTTGAATGATGACTTGCTTTGCCGTTTGTGCCGCAATTCTGCTGAAATCCTTGGGCGTTATGTCTTCGATTATTACGCTGCCGATTTGTGCGTCGGGCTTAATTTCTTTTGCATCTTCAAGGTTGATTTGTTTTTCTTCGTCTTCAACCTCTTCAACGACAATACGGTGGGCATAAACTTTGATTGTGCCTCTTTCTTCGTTAAGTCTGACTATTATAGAGCGAGATTCGCCGAATTCTTTTTTATATGCCGAAGCAAGCCCCGATTCGAGTGCTTCAATCAAAACTTCTTTGGAGATTTTTTTCTCTTTTTCCAGCGCGTCCAGCGCAGGAAAGAAGTCGGAGAATTCGTCTTTTTCTTTTTTTGATGCCATTGTGTCCTCCTAAAACCTAATATACGGTTGAACTTTTTGAGTATCTTTTATTTGTATTATTACGGATTTACCGCTTTTTTCTTGAAATAGAGCAAAACTTTCGTCGTCGTATTCTTTGAGTATGCCGTGGGTCTTTTTATCTTTGGATACAGCCTCGATTTCCGTGTTGAGTGCACGTCTGAAATCATCCTTTGTTACAATCGGTCTGTCCAATCCTGAGGACGATACGTTCAAAACGTATGACGAAGGGAACAAATCCTCATAGCGGTCAAGCACGGGAGATACAATATTGTGAACGATTTCACATGCGTTGAGATCAATGCCGTCTTTACTCCACAAAAATACCGTTATGTTGAGAGTGCCGTATTCGTTAAAATAACGCACTTCGACCACTTCGTACCCACCGATTTTCTCAACGGCGCTAGTTATTGCTTCCGCAATCAGTTCTTGGGTTTGATTGGATAAATTTTTGATTTCGTTTGCCATAGTCCTGCTTTTTCGCGGTTGTTTTAACATCACTGCGAATAATTATTTGTGTATGATTGCTAAAAAATCGGCGATTTTTTTGGTTCATCTGTAGGCGAAAAATTAATCCCCTGTTAAAACAAAGAGTGAGCAAGGTGCCCACTCTATCTAGTTTTCACTATTTAGCGTGATAGTATATTATCATATAG
>CAYIYN010000063.1:0-8958 GCA_964367645.1 uncultured Bacteroidaceae bacterium | reverse complement strand
GTATTATACGCCTCAAGAAATTTCTGCAATGATACTTACAAAACTCAAAAACGACGCGGAAAAATATCTTGGCGAAAAAGTCACCGAAGCCGTTATCACGGTGCCGGCGTATTTCAGCGATTCTCAACGTCAGGCGACAAAAGACGCCGGCAAGATTGCCGGTCTTGACGTCAAACGCATAATCAACGAACCTACGGCGGCGGCACTTGCCTACGGTGTTGACAAGGACGAAAACAAAAATCAAAAAGTCCTTATCTTCGACCTTGGCGGTGGCACGTTTGACGTATCTGTGCTTGAACTCGGCGAAGGAGTATTTGAAGTGCTTGCAACCTCCGGCAATAACCGTCTTGGCGGCGACGATTTTGATAAGCGCGTTATGGATTATATTGTAGCCGAATTCAAAGCAAAAGAACGCGTTGACTTAAGCGGCGACAAGATGGCAATGCAACGCATTAAAGAAGCGGCTGAAAAGGCGAAAATTGACCTTTCCTGTGTGACAAAAGCAAAGATTTCTCTGCCGTTTATCACCGTTGACAACGGCGTGCCGAAGCACCTTGATATGGACATCACTCGCGCCAAATTCGACAGTTTGACCGAAGACCTTGTCCAAAAGACAATGAATCCTCTCCGTCAGGCGTTGAAAGACGCAAAACTCAGTCCGAATGATATTGCAAAAGTCATTTTGGTCGGCGGTTCAACCCGTGTGCCCGCAGTCTACGACGCAGTCAAAAAAGAAATGGGCAAAGACCCTTACAAGGGCATCAACCCCGACGAATGCGTGGCAATCGGCGCGGCTATTCAAGCAGGCGTTCTCGCAGGCGAAGTCAAAGATATGCTTTTGCTTGACGTAACTCCGCTTTCTCTCGGTATCGAAACCCTAGGCGGCGTATTTACCAAACTTATAGACCGCAACACGACCATTCCTACCAGCAAATCGCAAATTTTCTCAACGGCGGCAGATCATCAAACCTCTGTGGACATTCACGTTTTGCAAGGTGAAAGACAGTTCGCACGCGACAACAAAACTCTCGGCAGATTTGAACTTGTGGGCATCGCGCCCGCACCTCGCGGAATACCGCAAATCGAGGTCACTTTCGATATTGACGCAAATGGTATCGTGTCTGTCCGTGCAATGGACAAAGGCACCAACAAATCGCAGTCTATCACCATCACCGCAAGCAGCAATTTGAGCGAAAACGACATCAATTCGGCAGTCAAAGACGCTGAAAAATATGCCGAAGAAGACAACAAACGCCGCGCACTTGTTGATGCCAAAAACAATGCGGAACAATTTGTGTTTGTCATTGAAAAGTTTATATCCGACAACGGCGACAAGATTTCCGAAGGCGACAAAAACACTTTGGAATCGGCAATAAAAGAAGCGCGCGAAGAACTGGAAAAGGCCGAGAAGGAAGAGGACGTCAAAAAGACCGTTGAAAAACTCAGCAAAGTCACCGACCCTATCTTCACAAAGTTCTATCAAGAGAATCCCGAAGCAGCGGCTGAAGCGGCAAAATCGGCAGGATTTGACCCAAGCAATATGGGTGGTGACGATCCAAAAAACGGAACTGTGAATAACGACGGCGACAATATGACACCTCCCGAAGGCGGTTGGGACTAAGATAACAACAACGCTTAAAACGCGCTGCGATGAGAATAACAAAATCCGCGTTTACAGCGTAATTCTATAATGAACAAAGAAAAAACCCGTCACCTTGAGTGCCGTGAGTGTATATGGCCGAATAGGCAGCGGGTTTTGCCGAAGTTTAAGCGCGGCGGCGGTGCTGTCTGCGACTTGAAGTCATAATATAATTATGAACTTGCTTGTGGTAGGCTGAAACGGCAAACGAAGCAAAACAAACTTAAACGGGCTTACATAAAGCAAAAAAATTATGGCAGATAAAAATTATTACGACATACTTGGAGTAACCAAAACGGCGGACGCTGACGAACTTAAATCGGCGTACCGCCGTTTGGCAAAACAATATCACCCCGACTTGTATTCGGGAAAGAGCGACGCCGAAAAAAAAGCAGCGGAGGCTAAATTCAAAGAAATAAATCACGCCTACGAAGTCGTTTCTGACCCTCAAAAGCGTGCCGCATATGATAGTTACGGCAATGAAAACGGACCTCAAGGCGGTTTTGGAAGCGGTTTTGGCAGTGGTTTTGGTGCAAGCGGCGGCGCAGGCGGTTTCGGCTTGGATATGGACGACATTATCAATTCCTTCTTCGGCGGTTTCAGCGGAGGAGGGACCAGAAGTTCCGCCCGTAACACAAACGCGCCGCAGCGAGGACAAGACATTCTAATCGGCATAACTCTGACGTTTGAAGAAGCCGCTTTCGGAGTTGAAAAAGCCGTCAACATAAAGCGTATGGAAAATTGCCCCGACTGCAACGGCACGGGCGCAAAAAACGGTACGTCTTTCAACGTTTGCCCCACATGCAAGGGCAGCGGTTCCGTAACGCAGACGCAACGCACACCTTTTGGACAATTCAGTTCGACAAACGTTTGCCCAACTTGCAAAGGCAAAGGGCGCACAATCACAGACCCATGTCCAACGTGCGGCGGCGCGGGCAGAGAAGAGCGCACACGAGAAATCAAAATCAACATTCCGGCAGGAATTGAAACCGGTCAGAGAATTACCTATCCATCGGAAGGCGGCGCAGGAAAAAACGGCGGAGAAAAAGGCAGTCTTATAGTGGAAGTCAGCGTAAGAGCGCATAAGTTGTTCAAACGTAACGGTGCGGATTTGCAACTTGAAGTCCCAATCAGCATATCCGAAGCGGCACTCGGCACCACGCTATACGTTCCTTCGTTAAAAACACCTCAAGAACTTAAAATCCCGGAGGGCACGCAAAGCGGCACCGTATTCAAAATCAAAGGACAGGGCATCAAAAAACTTCGCAGCAAAAACGATTACGGCGACTTGTATGTGAAAGTTATTGTCGAAGTGCCAAAGAGCGTCACGCGTGAACAGCGCGAGTTGCTGCGTTCACTTGACTCGTCATTTGACACAAAACAATTCCCTCGCAAAAAAGAATACAAAGATAAACTTTAAAATGCAGAACGCATCAAAAAGTGGCGGTACGAAATGAAATATACTTCCATAACGGTAACCACCGACCATCAAAACGCTGAATTGGTAACTTCGGCGTTTTTTGACGTGGGTGCTAACGGCGTGTCCGTTGTCGACAGGCAAGACTGTCTTGATTTGAAAAAATCCGATGTAATCTGGGATTATATCGACGAGAACGCTGTCACAAAATCCGACGAAGTTAAAATTTCGACTACTGTGGCTTTTGACGACAAGAATTTTGCACTTAACCTAGAAAAAAGACTGAATGAAATGAAAACCTTGGGCGGCGTAAAATTCGGCGAAATTCTCCTTAAAGAACTTAACTCCGGCGACTGGGAAAACGAGTGGAAAAAATATTATAATCCGATAGTCACAAAAAACATTACTGTCGTTCCCACCTGGATTGATTATTCTCGCTCCGAAAACGAAAAAATTTTGCGTCTTGACCCCGGGATGGCTTTTGGCACGGGCGAACACGCCACCACGCGTATGTGCCTTGACCTTATGGAAGTAGAAAGTAAATCGGTTATTGACGTAGGTTGCGGTAGCGGAATTTTGGGGATTGCGGCAAAACTTTGCGGAGCAAAATACGTGTATATGTGCGACCTTGATTTGCAGGCAGTTGAATTTTCACGCCTGAACGCCAAACTCAACGGCGTTGACGCCGTTATCGAATGCGCTGACTTAATTCAAAGAAACGTCAAGGCGGACTTTATTTTTGCAAACATTAACGCCGACATACTTATTCGTCTTTCAAAATCCATAGGGGAGCACCTAAACAACGGTGGAGAAATCGTGCTTTCGGGTATAATTGACACAAGAGCAAACGAAGTTAAGGATTGTTACAAGAGCGCAGGCTATGAGATAATCGAGGAGCGCAAGATGGAAGACTGGCGCACTTTGAAACTTAAAAAGGCGGTTAGATAATGGAAATTAGGCGGTTTTTTGCATCACCCAATGACCTAAGCGATGATAAAATCGTTTTATACGGCGATGAGTTTTTGCATATGACAAAAGTCCTTCGCTATAAAAGCGGTTTTTTGGCTACTGTATGTCTAAACGACGGATGCGAAAGACTTTGCAGGGTAGATAATATACTGAAAGACAAAGTGTTGTTGTCAGTTTTGGAGTGCAAAAGCGTAGACAAAAAAAACATATGCTTAGATTTGTACGCCGGACTTTTGAAAAATCAAAAATTGGATTTTGCAGTTCAAAAAGGTGTTGAACTAGGAGTTGACAGCATCACTCCCTTTGTATCTCAAAATACTGCCGAAAATAAATTTAATGCTGATAGAAGCAGGAAAATTGTTCTTGAAAGCGCGAAACAATGCGGCTCTGCGTATCTAACGCAAATCGAAGAACTTATTGAATTTGACTGCATGCTAAAGAAATTTAACGACTACGATTTAGTGCTTTTTTCCTATGAATGCGAAAAATATAATACGCTCGCGCAAGCAATTTCGGATTTTTTAGCAAAGTCAAAAAATAATCCAATTACGAAACAAAAATCAAAAGACGATATAACAATAAAAGTTGCGCTGGTTGTTGGCAGCGAGGGCGGTTTTACCGCCTCAGAAGTGGAAGCGGCAAAAAATGAAGGTGCTAAAATAGTCACTTTGGGCAAGCGTGTCCTTCGTGCGGAAACTGCGGATATCGTTGCCGCCGCTCTCACACTTTTTGCGTTTGGAGAACTGGATTATGACTGAAAAATCTAATATTTTGCCGACGGTTTCCATTTTTACGCTTGGGTGCAAAGTCAATCAATATGACAGTGACAGCATGCTTGCCGTCCTTCGTAAAGGCGGATTTGACGTCAAAGAAGGGCTTGATTTTGCCGATATATATATTATCAACACTTGCGCTGTGACAGCGGAAGCCGAGCGTAAATCGCGCCAGACCGTAACGAGGATTATGAAAGTAAATCCCTTCGCCGAAATCTACGTTTGCGGTTGTGCCTCTCAAAACAATTTTTGCCGCTTCGCGCACGAGAGAGTGATTTATATTAGCGGCACACGGGGCAAAAACGCTCTCGCTGAAGAACTTGTCAAAAGATATTTGGGAACGGTAGACGGCTATTTTGCAAAAAAGGTTACTTCCGATTTTTCTATTTCAAACGCATATGAAGACTGCGCCGCCTCTGTTTCTCCGCGCACTCGCCACTACATAAAGGTGCAAGACGGCTGCAACAATTTTTGTTCTTATTGCATAGTGCCTTATCTTCGCGGCAGAAGCCGTTCACGCTCTGTTGAGAGCATAATATCAGAGATGAAAACGGCTGTTGAAAATGCAAAAGAAGTTGTGATAACCGGCATAAATTTGTCAGCATACGGACTTGACATAGGCACAAATTTGGCAGAACTTTTGGACGCCCTTTCTGATTTTGACTTAAGAATCAGGCTCGGCTCGCTTGAAGTCAACGTTATCGATGATAAATTTTTGGAGGCAACAAAACGGCTCAAAAAGTTTTGTCCACATTTTCATTTATCCCTTCAAAGCGGGGACGACGGCGTCCTTAAATCAATGAACCGCCGCTATACAACCGCCGAATACCTTGAAGCGGTAAATCGCATAAGAGCGTATTATCCGGAGGCTGCAATAACGACCGACATTATCGTGGGCTTTCCGACTGAAACGGACGAGGCTTTTTACAACAGCATAAATTTTGCAAAATCGGTGGGGTTTTCCGACATTCACGTTTTCCCTTATTCGTCAAGGCAGGGTACGGTTGCTTCAAAACTAAAACAACTGTCCCCCGATGTGCTTACAAGGCGCGCGCGAGCAATGGCGGAAGTCAAATGTTCGCTCGTCAAAGATTATCTGATTTCACAATTAGGCAAGCCTACGGAAGTGCTTTTTGAAACCAAAGAGGAAGAAATGTGGTGCGGTCATACGCCGCAATATATAAAAGTCTACTGCGAAGAAGGAAAGCGCAACGCTCTAAAAACAGTAACTCCGCAGTCACTCTTCCGCGACGGAGTAAAATAATATCTTGCTAGATTGCAATCAACAAAATACCCATAACAAAAGCGTAAACAAAATTGAAAAAAAACGACGGCAAACTGCCGTCGTTTTATTTTTATTTTTTTGTCTATTACTGATAAAAAAGTGATATTTGTATCAGCACATACGGTCGGCTAATTGCTTGCCGCCCAAGATATGAATGTGTAGATGTTCAACCGATTGACACGCATCAGAACCTTTGTTTGACACCAGCCTAAAACCGCCTTGAAGTCCAAGTTCAAAGGTGAGCGCAGAAAGTTTTTTGACGCATTTTGCTAGGGTAGCCGCCTGCGCGTCCGTCATTTCGATAATGTTTGCGTAATGCTCTTTTGGCAAAAGTAGGTAGTGAATAGGCGCTTGCGGATGGACGTCTTTGATAATGACCATATCGTCGTCTTCATATAGTTTTGTTGACGGAATTTCTCCGTTTATGATTTTGCAGAAAATACAGTTGTTCATTTATCCTCCGTTTCGCCGTCAATTTAGACGGGCAAAAATTATTATTTATCTTGCAAAATTAGGTCGGTTTTAGGTCGTAATCTTTGACGTAATCGTTTTGAAGTCTTGGGCAGGACTCCTTCTTCGTTTGTGGCGATTGCATCGCCGCCGAGCAAAAACTCTATTTCGCCCGCTATCCCATTACTACCGCCGATTTCAACAGATAAAAACAAAAAATCAAAACACGGCAGTTTTCAGCGTATCTCTTTTCATTGTTTCTCTAAAAAAGATATTAGCTGAATTGTGCCGTGCTGTCAATCTTTACTCTGATTTGATTGATATCGTTATTTGACTTATTGCGTGCAAATAGTTTGATATGATTTACTTTTGTTCCTCTTCGACTACGTCTGCGGACACAGCCGACAACTCCGCGTTTGCTGTTGCATCTTCACAAACCGCGGGATTTTTCTTCAACTTTCCGAATAGTTTGGCTTTTGCGACTTCGATAGAAGAGGCCATCTTGTCAAATGAGCCGCTCTTATCAAGGAAATATACAGCAATCAAAGCAACAGCCAACAGAGCACCGCCGATTCCGAGAGTTGCCACAATGGTTAAACCGTAGGAAAGTCCTGCTTGTGTAATAAATCCGCTGATAAGGTATCCAAAGAAGCATACCACAGCAACCAAAGTTGCATAGGGCATCTGAGTTTTGACGTGATCCAAGTGATTGCACTGCGCGCCCGAGGAAGCAAGAATTGTTGTGTCGGAGATAGGTGACACGTGGTCGCCATAGACAGAGCCTGCAAGAACCGCTGACATTGCAAGAATAGACATAACGGAACTTGCCGTACCGCTGCCGGTGATGTCGGTAACAGTCAGTGAGATAGGAATAAGAAGACCAAAAGTCCCCCAACTTGTGCCCGTTGCAAATGAAACGAGCATAGCAATCAGGAATAACACCGCAGGAATTACGCCCATGCCCATGCTTTCAGCGTTGATTGTGCGCTGCACAAAGGCTTTTGCGTTGAGCGTGCCATCGATAATAGGAGCACCGAAGCCGCCGCCCAGAAGTTCTTCTGCGCCTTCGCCCTTTGCGCCCATAATGCCGGAAATCGACCAGGCAAAGATAAGAATCAAAATTGCGGGGACCATTGATTTGAATCCTTTTGCAATGCTGTCCATGCTATCTTTGAAGCTGATTGCTTTTGTGATTCCGTAATATATCATCGTGAAGATGACTGTTATCGTGGAGCCTATGGCAAGAGAACTGCCCGCGTCGCAGTTTGAGAAACTATCGATAAATTTAATACTGGTGTCGGGAGTTGCTCCAAGTCTGCCTGCATCCCAATCAAAAAAGTAACCGGAGTATATCATTGCTCCAACGCAAGTGAGAATAAGCACTACGATGGGAAGTATGAGATAACGCACCTTTCCATTTTGCGATACTTCGTCTTTGGGAATATCTTCAGTCGGAAGTTCGGTTTCGCCGCTGAACAAATCGCCTTTTTCAGCATTGATTTCGTTTTTCTTCATTTTGCCAAAATCAAATTTTTTGGCAATCATGAAAACAACCATTGCAATAGTCAAGAGTGCGTATAGATTGAGCGGAATTGTTTTAATAAAGAGCAAAATTCCGCTTTCACCTTCGGGCGTAAATCCGGCAACCGCAGCAGCCCAACTTGAAATCGGTGCAATAATGCAGATAGGCGCAGCAGTAGAATCGATGAGATATGCCAGTTTTGCTCTGGATACGCCGTATTTATCGGTGACAGGACGCATTACGTTGCCGACGGTAAGGCAGTTGAAATAGTCATCGACGAATATCAACGCACCAAGTCCGGCAGTTGCTCCAAGAGCGCCTCTTTTTGATTTGATTTTAGTTGATGCCCAATCGCCGTAGGCTTTTGTGCCGCCCGCTTTGCTCATCAAAATGACAAGTATTCCGAGCATTACCAAGAAAATCAAAATTCCGATGTTGCCCCCGACGCTTTCGCCCATTTTTTCAAAGGTGATGCCTAAAGCGTAGATAGGGTTGCCTTCTGCAAGGAACATTGCTCCTAGAAATATTCCTGCAAATAGGCTGAGATAAACTTGCTTCGTGGCAAGTGCCAAAACGATAGCCACGATTGCCGGCACGAATGCCCAAAAAGTTCCAACCATAATATTCTCCTTGTTTTTTATAGTTTTTGCTGTTGTTGCAAAAGAAAAAGCCGCAAAGCAAAGCGCGATGCGGCATAAAATCCGTAATCGATAGCGCTCCACTTTTGGTGACAGTGCAGGAGATGTTTTCCCAAGCACCAAGAGAAGTTGCCGCAAACCCGACAAAGACTCTTTCGGCGTCCTTTCCTTTGCCGCCGCAGGTATTGTTTGCACCCGCGGTTTGTCATAAAAGACGCACCTCTATCTTTTAGTAAAAATAACACTCAAAAACATTACTGTAAAG
>CAYIYN010000062.1:0-9165 GCA_964367645.1 uncultured Bacteroidaceae bacterium | reverse complement strand
GAAGGATTCCGGATCGAAACGGCGGAAAACGGTACGAAGCGGAATCGCGGTGTCTTCAGAAATTTTTTGAAAAGTGTGTTTTCGGAACATGCGAGAAAGCAAAATCATACGCTCGCTATCCGTCAATTTTTCCATAGCCGACGCCACGATTATGCGCAAATTCACCAATTTTCTTTTCCAATCGTTAAGTTTTATGATTTCACCAATTAAATCATAGGTTGTTACACCATTTTTCAGGTGAACACTCTGAAAACCCGAATTTACGCGTGTTGAAACAGCAAAATCAATGTCGTTCACCAATTTTGGCAAAGCAGAATAAGCAACAAGTGCAGTGTTGCTCCAGTTTTTATTCATAATTCCTCCGGATACCTCCCAAACGGGACTTATTTTGGCTGATTTAAGAATAATGGTGAAAATCGTATAAAGTCAATGTGTTATGCCAATTATTTTAGACAATTGCAAAACCCAGAAGAAGTGAAACCAAACCGGCAGCAGTCGCTTGGCACAACTTGCATAGCAAATAACGTGACGTTTTTATGCCGCAAGGTATTAGATATGAGCAACTTTGCATGCAAATACACAAACCGCCCAACGTTATAATGAATGTGCAAAGTGCTACCGCGTACGGAAGATATGACACGTCGACGGCGCAAACGCAACCGCGAGTCATTTCGATAACACCCTGCATAAGAGTTTTTATTTCCGCAGGTGCGTTGTTTAGATAGGGTATGAGCAAAACGCAGTCCGCCAGCATGCTTGCAAGCACAATATAGCCTCCAAGATATAGCATTGAAAGAGTGGCTTTCGACACGCTTTCAGAAAGAGCGTTCTCCTTGCCGTACAGTTTGTTCTCAAGAGAGTTTAAATCAGCGACTTTTGGCGAAGATTTTTTCGTTTCAGTGGCATTTGACTTTGGAGTAATTTTGTCATCGAATTGTTTGTTTTTTGGAAGTTTGAATCCTCTGAAAACAACGCCACAAATAAAAGTGCCAATAATATGCGACACCAAAACGACTGCGCCCACGTGCGCATTGTGGAACAGTGCGCTACCGACCGTACCTAGCATAAACAACGGGCCTGAGGTGGAACAAACAGGCATTGCTCTTCTTACGCCGTCCTCGTCCAAATAACCTTCCAAATAAAGACTGTTTAGCGCGGCGGCACCAACCGGATAACCGCAAAGCAGGGAGCAAACAATTGCAAAAGCGCTTTCGGGAGGTGCGTTAAACAGAAACTTAATCGGTTTTTTCATCACTATCGAGCACACTTCCGCCGCGCCTATTTTTGTCAGCAGAGTGGCACAAAAATAGAACGGAAACAACGCAGGTAAAACTGTGGTTACATACAGACTCAGACCGTTCAAAGCGGATTTAAAAAAATAGTCGGGCTTTACAAGTAAAAAAAGAGCGAATAACGCCGCTCCGACACCTAATATCGCGGTTTGAACGTTTTTGTGATTTGTGTTCACCGAATAATATATGTTGTTTAATTTGTAATTATGTCCTTCTTAATAATTTCTAAATAGTGAGTTAGATAGCGGATAAATCACAATTTTTGTAAAAACAATTAGTCAGCATCTTGTCACTCTGAGCGCAGCCGAAGAGTCGCCACTGGAAAAACTTTCAAGACACTCGAGTGGTGGGAGAAATACCATTGGGCAGAGTTACACCCCCTTGACACTACGTGCCGTTCCCCCTATAAAGAGGGGGAGAAATATCCCCGTGTTTTTTACAATCAGTTTTGTGTCAAAAGCAAATCGGCTATATCTTCAAAGATGATGTTGTCGGCGAATTTGCGCGCGCAGGCAAGTTTTTCGGCATTGTTCACTGTCCAAGTGATAATAGGGGTTGTCTTCCTTGCCTTTTCGACGTATTTATTGCCGCCCAAAATGTCCCGTACGTCGTAAGCGATAAACATCGGTTTTGTCAGTTTGGTTACCCATAGTTTGCCCAAAAAGTCGACCATATGGCTGCGGCCTCGCCATGTGCACAAAGAGCCGAAAGGGCGGTTGCTATGGCGTCTTGCATAGATGACCGGTCCGAAATTGAACGATTGAACGGCAATCTTGCCTTTGTATGTTTTAATGCGCTCCACAGTGGCTTTAACTATGCTTAAGTCCCATGGTAAAATACCTTTAATTTCGCACAGTATGCCAACTTTTCCGTCCACCAGCGACAAAAATTCATCAAATGTCGGAATTGTGCAATCCGTGCCGTTCAAGCGGTACGATTTAAGTTCTTTAACCGTGCAGTTTTTTATTTTTTTGTCTGCGCCGCAAACGCGCTTTAAGTTGTCGTCGTGAAAAACGACAATTTGATTGTCCTTTGAAAGATGTACGTCGATTTCGATGTTAAAACCTTTTTCGATGGCTTTTTCGTAAGCGGGAATGCTGTTCTCGGGTATACCCGCACCGTGAAGACCACGGTGAGCGATAGGTGTGTTGAGCAGCCAATCCATTTGTGTTCTTTCTTTCATAATTTCCCCTCGATAGGCTAAAAATCATTGATAAAATTTTAACTTTATTTTATACTGTTGTCAATACTTTGAGCCCAAAGGTTAAAATCCCTAAAAGAGGACACATATTTGGACACTTCCAAAATCCGCAATTTTTCGATTATAGCACATATCGACCACGGCAAAAGCACGCTGGCAGACCGTCTTATTGAAAAGACGGGCACGGTTTCTATGCGCGAGATGGAAAATCAGTTGCTTGACAATATGGATATAGAAAGAGAGCGCGGCATAACAATAAAACTGCAAACCTGCCGCCTTTTTTACCACTATAATGGTGAGGAATACACTCTCAATCTTATCGATACTCCCGGACACGTTGACTTCACCTATGAAGTTTCGCGTTCTCTTGCCGCTTGCGAGGGCGCATTGTTGGTCGTTGACGCGTCGCAAGGAGTTGAAGCGCAAACGCTTTCAAACGTGTATCTTGCCCTTGACAACAATTTGGAAATTCTGCCGATAATAAATAAAATTGACCTTGCCTCGGCGGATATTGAAGGCGCCAAGGCGGAAATCGAAGACATAATCGGTCTTGACACTGCAGGGTGTCCGCTTATATCGGCAAAGGAAGGAATTGGCATTGACGACGTATTGACGGCTGTCATTGAAAAACTTCCGCCGCCGAAAGGCGATGCTTTAGCACCGCTTAAGGCACTCATTTTTGACAGTTACTATGACAATTACCGCGGTGCTATTTCGATGGTTCGCATTGTTGATGGCACCGTTAAAGCGGGCGACAGAATAAAAATGTTTGCTTCCGGCAAGACTTTTGAAGTGGTGGAGGTAGGCGTATATTCTCCGCATATGAATCCCGTAGCCAGTATTTCTGCCGGCGAAGTTGGATATATTGCGGCGAGCATTAAAAACGTTTCCGATACGGCTGTGGGCGACACAATCACCCTAGCCGATAATCCGGCAAAATCACCTTTAAAAGGTTACAAAAAAGCCACTCCTATGGTATTTACGGGCGTTTTTCCGTCTGACGGCGCGCGCTATAACGACCTCAAAGAAGCACTGTTGAAGCTTCAACTTAACGATGCCAGTTTAAGTTTCGACGCGGAAGTGTCAACGGCATTGGGCTTTGGATTCAGATGCGGATTTTTGGGCTTGCTTCATATGGAAATTATTGAAGAGAGGCTTGAAAGAGAGTTCGATTTAGAACTTATAACAACCGCTCCGAGCGTCAATTATAAGGTCTACAAAACCAACGGCGATATGCTTGAGATTTCCAATCCGACAAATCTTCCTCCGACGGGTGAAATTGACTATATGGAAGAACCTATGGTGAAAGCCGTCATATTCACGCCTCCCGACTACGTTGGTGCGATAATGGAATTGTGCCAAGATAAGCGAGGCGTATTTATCGATATGACTTACGTTGATACATCAAGAGTGCAACTCACCTATCAAATGCCGCTTAACGAAATTATTTACGACTTTTTTGATACCCTAAAGTCGCGTACACGCGGCTACGCATCGCTTGATTATGACGTTTACGGTTATCTGCGAAGCGATTTGGTGCGCCTTGATATCCTGATAAACGGCGATATGTGCGACGCGCTTTCAATCATCGCGCACAAAGACAAAGCGTACGCTCGCGGCAGGGGCATTGCTGAAAAACTTAAAGACGCTATACCGCGTCAGATGTTTGAAATACCCATTCAAGCGGCAATCGGCGGCAAAATCATTGCGCGTGAAACGGTAAAAGCGCTTAGAAAAGACGTTCTTGCAAAGTGCTACGGCGGCGACATATCAAGAAAAAAGAAACTGCTTGAGAAACAAAAGGAAGGAAAGAAACGCATGCGCAGAGTAGGCAGCGTGGAAATTCCGAGCGAGGCTTTCGTCACAATTTTGAAAGTCGGCGATGATAAATAATGCAAATTTATATCCATATACCGTTCTGCAAAAGCAAATGCCGTTACTGCTCATTTTTGAGTTCTGCGGAGTTTGATCAATCGGTCATCGACTCCTACGTTAACGCTCTTTTGCGTGATATTGCGTTTTTGGGGAATAAATATCCTTGTGTAAAAGTTGACACAATATACTTCGGTGGCGGCACGCCTTCAGTCCTCAGCAAAAAACATTTCAGCGATATTTTCGATGTTCTAAACAAGTCTTTTTATATAAATACCAACGCTGAAATCACCGTTGAAGGCAACCCCGAAAGCCTTTCAAACGATAAAATGCATGCCCTTCGTTCACTGGGAGTGAACCGATTGAGTGTGGGTGTCCAGTCGCTTTTGGACAAAAATCTTAAAGCGGTCGGACGTTTGCACGATTCCGCTCTCGCTAGAAAAGTACTTGAAAGTGCAGCTTCAGTTTTTGATAACGTTTCCGCGGATTTAATTGTAGGTTTGCCTTTTGACACACCTGATACCGTAACGGACGAAACAAAAACACTACTTCCATACATAAAACACCTTTCTGCGTATATGCTGTCAGTGGAAGAAAAC
The DNA here is from genome assembly GCA_964367645.1 of uncultured Bacteroidaceae bacterium. GTDB lineage: Bacteria > Bacillota > Clostridia > Christensenellales > CAG-917 > RGIG4097. The sequence goes on along the minus strand of CAYIYN010000062.1, from coordinate 4,201 downwards.
ACGCCGTTGTATAACGACGTAAAAAACAAATTGCTTCATCTTCCCGATGACGATGAAACCGTTGATTTGCTCAAATGCGTGCAAAATGTTCTTGTTGAAAACGGTTTTTCGCGCTATGAGGTCAGCAACTTTGCGCTTGATAATTACAATTCAAGACACAATACCGGTTACTGGAAAAGGGAAGAATATATAGGCATCGGACTTGGTGCGTCTTCGCTTTTGAAAACATCGGACGGCAAATCACCGCTTGATAAACAGGTCAGATACAAAAATTTGTCGTCGCTTGGTGACTATATCCGCGCCGTAAACACATTCCGGACAAACTCCGACGAACTTCTGCCGCCCTACGCGTCGGAAGTGGAATATCTAAACAGAGAGCAGCAAATCAAAGAAGAGATAATGCTTGGGCTCAGACTCAAAGAAGGTGTACGCTCTGAACTTATACAAGACAAAGTGGCACAACTGGGCGAGAAATACTTGTGTTTTTTCAACGTCGGGGCAGAAAAAATTTCGCTGTCAGACAGGGGAATGGACGTAATGAACTCGTTGCTTTGCGAACTTATTTAGAAAAAAAATATCGTTAAGATTTGCATATACTCTAATGGAAAGGTTATATTAACAGCGTGTCGTGATAAGTAGTTTATCGAATAAAATAAAAGTATGTTGAAAACGGTTGAAAAAAAATAGGCACTTTGTTATAATCAATTTATAATTTAGGGAGGCTTGTCCATGACACCCGAATTTTCACTTTTTGAAGAAACACCAAATGCACCGCTTGCAATAATTGCCACTCCCGGCGCAAAGGAACTCACAGCCCTTATAGATCAAAGACTGATCAAAATGTACACCGACACTCAACCCAAAGGATGTAAGATTCCGAAAACCTTTGTTGTTGATGCAAATTGCCCGCGTTTTACCTCCGGTGACGGAAAGGGCATTATAAACGAAACCGTTCGCGGCAAAGATTTGTTTATTGTCTGTGATGTTGCCAATCACGGCATAAGCTACAACTTCTTCGGACAGTTGCTGCCAATGACTCCCGATGAACACTTTGCGGACCTAAAACGTATAATTTGCGCCGCAAACGGCAAACCGAAGCGCATAACCGTCATTATGCCTATGCTTTATGCCGCAAGACAACACCGCCGCGCAAGCAGAGAATCGCTTGATTGCGCAATGATGTTGCAAGAACTGCAAAATATGGGCGTTGCAGATCTTATCACTTTCGATGCTCATGACCCAAGAGTTATGAACGCCGTCCCTCTTATGGGATTTGACAACTATTTTCCCACCTATCAGATACTCAAGGCACTTACTCGCAGATTCCCCAACGTGAAGTTGGACCGCAACAGCCTTATGTGTATCTCTCCAGACGAGGGCGCGATGGGACGAAACGTCTATTACGCGTCGGTACTGGGACTCGACCTCGGTATGTTCTACAAACGCCGCGACTATGCAAACGTAGTCAACGGACGCAATCCAATAATCGCACATGAATATTTAGGAAGTCCCGTTATGGGAATGAACGTCTTTGTCGCAGATGATATGATAGCAACAGGCGACAGCATCATAAAACTTGCGAAAGAGATAAAAGAAAAGGGCGCCGAAAAAGTGTTCCTATCTGCAACTTTCGCATTGTTTACTGAGGGAGTAGAGAAGTTTAACGCAGCCTACAACGAAGGTGTTTTTGACGCAGTGCTGTCAACAAACCTCACATACAGAATACCCGAATTAAAGGATTGCCCCTGGTTTATCGAGGCGGATATGTCCAAATATATCGCCTATATAATCGCAGCGGCAAATTATAACGAGTCCGTATCAAAACTGCTCGATCCATTCGATAAGATACGTCAACTCGTGAACAAACTCAATCTGCAGGATTGACTAGGAGGAAATTGTGAAACTATCTTGGCTGGGACATTCCGCCTTCCGACTTGAAGAAAGTACCGGAACGACTGTCGTCACCGACCCTTATCACTCGTACGTTGGATTTGAATTTCCGCGCATCAAAGCAGACATTGTCACTGTCAGTCACTCTCATAATGACCACAGTTTTATAAGCGGAATAGACGGAGATCCAACAATTATCAAGCGTGCCGGAGTATACGAAATCGACGGCGTGCATATCTTGGGACACAAGACCTATCACGACGATAAAAAAGGAAGTCAAAGAGGTGATAACCTCGTTTTCAAATTCCGTATGGACGGAGTAGAAGTCTGTCATATGGGCGACATCGGTGAAGAATGCAACGCAATGATTGTTGAAAGCCTGATGCCCGTAAATATTTTGATGATACCGATTGGAGGTACCTTTACTATCAACGCTGAACAGGCAAAAGAATATGTCGACCGCATTATGCCTGATGTGGTAATCCCCATGCATTACAAAACAAAAGATTGTGAATTCGAACTCGACAAAATAAATTCTTTCTTAGATTTATTCGACGACGAAGATATTGTTTATACCCAAACAGATACGATAGAATTTGACCGCGCAGATTTTGACGGGGAAAATACTCGCGTGCTTGTAATGGACAAATTTTTTATATAATCTTAAGACAAATCAAAATTAGGCAGTTGTTGACTATCAAAAATGCAATTACATACGCCCCCCTAGGGGGAGTTCGTTTTTTAACCTTGGAGGTTCTATGGAAAACTATACCCTAGACTCGCTCAACGCAAAGAGCGTATTTGAAATCCGTGATTTGGCAAGAAGCGTAGGAGTGCCTGCGCCCACCAAATCTAACAAAGGAGAACTCATTGAAATGATTCTCAAAATCACTTCGGGAGAAATGCCCGCTCCCGATGCACCCAAGCGCGGACGGCCCAGAAAAGAGTCTTATGTCCGCTCCTCATCGGCTTTAGAGCCGTCATATTATGAAGAAGAGTCAGTTGAAGACTCACTTCAAGAACAAGAACAAGTTCCGGCAATAGAAAGCAAACCCGAATCAGCATACAAACCTTATGCAAAACCAAGATTCGCAACAGGAGAAAACAAACGCGCAATGGGATTTGCATCTCCTAAGCCACAGGAAGAAGGAGATCAAATCAGAGAAGGGTTTTTAGAAATCAATCCGGACGGATACGGTTTTTTGAGAGTAAAAAACGGCGAATTCAGCGATATGGACGCCTATGTAAACTCTCAAAAAATCAAGCAATACGGGCTTAGACGCGGCGATTATGTAAAAAGCGCGTGCAAATTCATTCAAGAGGGCAAGCCTGCTGCCGTTGTTTCGGTTATATCAATAAACGGCATTGATGCAACAAAAATCGGCAAGCGCGCAAATTTTGACGATTTAGTGCCAATCTATCCTGAAGAGAGGATACGTCTTGAAGTGCCGGGAAAAGCGCGTGAATATGCAACGCGTTGCATAGACCTTGTCGCGCCAATCGGTAAAGGACAAAGAGGTATTATCGTATCTCCGCCGAAAGCCGGCAAAACAACTCTGTTAAAAATGATCGCCGGCTCCATTGCCAAAAACTATCCCGACATCGTGCTGATGGTGTTGCTTATCGATGAACGCCCCGAAGAAGTCACAGATATGCAAAGATCCATAAACGGCGAAGTTGTGTATTCCACCTTTGATGAACTGCCCGAACATCACACCAAAACCGCTGAAATGCTGCTTGACCGCGCCAAGAGAATTGTCGAAAGCGGCAAAGACGTCGTTATCCTTATGGATAGCCTTACACGTCTTGCGCGCGCGTACAACCTTACCATACCGCCAACAGGCAGAACACTTTCCGGGGGTATCGATCCCGGCGCGTTGCACAGTCCCAAACGCTTTTTCGGTTCTGCCAGAAACATTGAACACGGCGGTTCATTGACGATTATCGCCACTGCGCTCATCGACACAGGCAGCCGTATGGACGACGTCATTTTTGAAGAGTTCAAAGGCACCGGCAATATGGAAATCCACCTTGACCGCAGACTTCAAGAAAAGAGGGTATTCCCCGCAATCGACCTTGCAAAGAGCGGCACCAGAAAAGAAGAACTGCTCCTTACCGGTCCGGAACTTGAAGGTACTTGGGGCGTAAGAAAAATACTTTCTGTCGGCGACAGCACGGAAGCAACGGAAAATTTGCTTAGCATGCTTGTTAAAACTTCGTCAAACAAAGAATTTATCGACCAAATCAATCTGCAACTTATCAAATGGCAAAAAGAAGGATTTACTTTCAGGAAGCCTTCTATAAACTAAAA
>CAYIYN010000061.1:0-9302 GCA_964367645.1 uncultured Bacteroidaceae bacterium | reverse complement strand
TCGGGTGGGCTTTTATCCGCGCCCTGCGCGGATTTTCGCAACTTCGTAAGTTGCCAACGTCCGTTAATATGTACGCTCGCTCGGGGTTATTTCGTAACTTCGTAATGAGAAAGTGCGTATTCACTCTTGCTCAGTGTTATTTCGCAACTTCGTAAGTTACAGACGTCCGTTAATATGTACGCTCGCTCGGGGTTATTTCGGAACTTCGTAATGAGCAAGTGCGGGGTCACGCTCGCTCGGGGTTTTTTCGTAACTTCGTAATGAGTGAGTGTGTGGTCACTCTTGTTATTCAAAATCCTTTAGTCAAAGAAAAAAGGCAAAGCCGTGCGGCTTTGCCTTTTGAATTAGGGTAGTGACTGATTAGGGCACCAGTTTGGAGGGGACTAGCATATTTTGGCACTTGGTCATAATACTATTGAATCCCACTGCGTAGCTGTCGCCTGCGCCGATGATTTCAACGCAACCTTTGTCAACGGAATCAACAAATCCGTATCTGCCGGTCAATACTGCGATGCAGCCGTCCGGATTGGGAAATTTGAAGAGAACGAAGGGGTATTTAGTGTCGCCGTGTCCCGCCTTGGAGTTTCCGTTTTTGACGCGGAGGTTGGCGGTGATGCGAGGATAAAGTTCCTTGCCGCTCTTGTCGAGGGTGGGGCCTACCACAAACTGATACGTTCTGTCCGGCTGTTTCTTTGTCCATTCGGACATGTCTTCCCAGCCTTCTTTGTTGGCAACGGAAAGTGCTCTTGTGATAAGGTAAAGTGACAACTTGACCTTTATATACTGTTCCCAAGGTTTGTCTACACCCGGAACGAAGTTGGGCATCGTCTTCATGAGCATAAGCATGAGGAAGAGGAACTTAAGCGTTGCCGGTTTGGCGATGTTCTTTAGAAGCGGAGCAACTATGCCGAGCATCTCGAGAGGGGAGTTTCCCTTAAAAACGCCGAGCAGACTCTTTATTGACTTGAAGTAGAACTTGGTGACTTTAAGTCCGTCATACTTGGAGCCGTCTGCCATTTCGACAAAACCCGGGTATTCACCCTGATAGGTCTTAAAGCGCTTGCCTTGTGCGGTCTTTGCGGCCATGTCTTCGGTGAAGAACACCATATAGCAGGCAAGGGGAGTTGCATCATCAGCTGCGCGGAATTCCACCACAGCATTGATATTTGCAAACGCCTTGACTTGTTTGGGATCTTCTTCGAGGGCTACTTTGAGCGCAGGGAAAGCGGCTTGGAAGTATATCTTGGTTGTCAAGACATCTTGTTCGCTAGCTTTCATACAATACCTCCCTTAGTCTTCGTCTGACCAGTCGTCTTCTTCGATTTCTTTGCCCATCAACTCCATAACGGTTTCCATGATACCCTGGGCTGAGAGTTTGTACAGTGCGTACAGATCTTCGGGCTTACCGATGATGCCGAACTCATCCGGAATACCCATCTTGGTGAGAATGCATCTCTTTCCGGATTGTGCGAGCACGGATGCGACTGCGTCGCCGAGTCCGCCGATAACGTTATGTTCTTCAACGGTGACGATACGGCGGGTCTTAATTGCCGCTTCAATGATGGCTTCTTCGTCGATAGGTTTCAAGGTGTGCATATTGATAACTTGTGCAGACACGCCTTGTTCTTCAAGCATTTCAGCAGCGATGACAGCGTCGCGAGTAGGAATGCCGCACGCCATAATGGTGACGTCGCTTCCGTCTTTAAGATACATTGCCTTGCCGATTTCATACGTATAATCGTTTTCGCTCGTGTGAAGAAGAGGTTCCATCCCTCTGCCAACGCGAAGATAGAAGGGCGTAGGAATGTCGATACTCGCCTTGATTGCGCTTGCGGTTTCGTAAGCGTCGGCAGGAATATCAACGGTCATGTTGGGGATTGCGCGCATAATGGCGAAGTCCTCTATACAGTGGTGAGTTGTGCCTGCCGCGCCGAAAGACAGACCGCCGTGTGTGGCGATAATCTTGACGGGCAGTTTTTGATATGCGCAGTCCGTGCGAATCTGTTCGCCGCCTCTAAGGCAAGCGAAAATCGCAAACGTTGAAGCGAAGGGGATATATCCCACTTTGGCAAGACCTGCCGCTACGCCGAACAGGTTTTGCTCTGCGATACCGACGTTAATTAGTCTTTCGGGAAATTTTCCGTCTTCGGTGATAAGTCCAATATTTGTGGACTTTGCAAGGTCGGCAGTCACGCCGATGATGCGGGGATCTTTGGAAGCGAGTTCGGCAAGAGTTTTGCCGTACATCGCGCCGGACGACATTTTATTTGCGTCATTAACAGTCCATGCAGTTCCCATAGTATACCTCCTTACTTGTTGACCTTCGCAAGGTCTGTGTTCTTAATATACTCAAAGATCGGCTGAACATCTTTGTAGTTGTCGCCGAGCGAGAGGTAGTGGCTGCCGGTTTTGCCCTGTTTGTCTTCAATGCCAATACCCTTTGTGGTGTTGGAAATAATGCAGACGGGTCCTTCGGTGTATGCCCATGCTTCAGCAAGCGCTTTGTCTACTTCGACCATGTCATTGCCGTTGCATTTGATGCACTTAAATCCGAATGCTTCCACTTTTTTGTCAAGCGGTTCAAGCGCCATTTCTTCTTCGGTATATCCGTCGATTTCAAGTTTGTTGCGGTCGATAATCCAAATCAGGTTGCCGAGTTTGTATTGGCTTGCCGCCATTGCGCCTTCCCAGTTGGAACCTTCTTGGCATTCACCGTCGCCTGTCATAACAACGACCTTTGAAGGAGCGCCTTTCATTCTGAGTCCCAGTGCCATGCCGACACCGATTGGAAGGCCGTGTCCAAGTGAACCGGTTGAAGCGTCGCAACCTTTAATTTTGTTGCTGTCCGGATGCATACCATAGGCAGAACCGGTCTTGTTGAATTTTTCGATGACTTCCTTGACGTCAAGATATCCTCTCATGGCGAGGCAGGGAACGTATCCCAGCGCACAGTGACCCTTGGAGAGAACAAAACGATCTCTTTCAAACCAGTCGGGATTTTTGGGGTCTACATTCAAATATTTGAAGTAGAGTGCCACAAGCATATCCGCTGCCGAAAGAGAGCCGCCGACGTGTCCAGACGTGGCTTGGAAAGTCGTTTCAACGATGTTGAGGCGAAGCTCTACAGCCTTTGCTTTCAATTCGTCAATTGAAATTTTGTTGTTTGGCATTTTCTAGCCCTCCTACATAATTTTCCTGTTGAACTATAAAAATAGTTTACCCTCTAATTATAATTGGGCGCGCGCGCTAAGTCAACCCCAAAAATTATAAATCTCTGCACACAAAATCTTGTCACTCCGAGCGCAGTCGAAGAGTCGCCTCTGGAAAAACTTTCAATCCGTGTTTGCGGGAATCGCACTTCCCACAAACGCACCCTTACGCGACGAAGTGCGGTGAGCATAGCGGAGCACGAGGAGCAGGCGTTGCCGCTCATACTGAGGCTTGCCGAAGTATGACATTCGGCGGCAAAAAGAAGCCGAAGAGTCGCCTCAAAACAAATAAACCAAGCGCCTTAGGACGGCAGCCATAGTATAAAACTGTATATACGGCACAACCTATTTCCGTAGGAGAAGGTTTATGAACAAGACTTACGTATACGCATTTTTTGCCGCTTGCTTGTTGCTGTTCGCAATGTGGTTTATACAAATTCCTAACAACGCTAACGTTGCTGACGCATACGCCGTTGAGGATGTGGTGAGCGACGATGTGGTCCTTTTTTATGAAAAATCAATCGCCGGAGAGAACTTTATCACAGGAATGAGCCCTTTTCGCAAACAAAGAATGTGTGCGACCTACTCAGTAAGCGACCAAAAAATGAATGCGCTTTTGATTTTGCAGGATTTGGGTGCGAGAATAGGTGAAAAACAAACCTTGAACGACCTTGCAAAAATGAATGACAGGCAACTTTCAGCCTACGGCAAAAGAGTTGTAGTTACCTATATTTCCACTCTTTCCGATGAAAGAAAAATGGGACTCAAACAAGAATGGAAAGAAAGAAAAACGTAAACTTCGCTCTGATTTATCCCTTTTAATATTAATTACTTCGAGATGTTAAATATTTGATTTTTTTGAATTCGCATACGTGCGGTTTTTTTATAGTTTACTACTAAACTTTTCTTTTACCCCTTGAAATGTGCCGGGCACGGTGTTATAATATCGTGCGACAGGAGGAAAAACCATGGAAAGAAACAAATTAGATTTTTTGTCGTCAAAAGCGAGAAAACTTCGTGACGACGCCATTGAGATCATCGGACATTTCGGCGTCGGACATATCGGTGGCACGATGTCGGTTATGGACGCTTTGACCGTTATTTATTACGACAAAGCAAACATCGATCCGAAAAATCCCAAAAAGCAAGACCGCGACAGAGTGGTTATGTCAAAGGGTCATGCGGGCCCTGCAATGTACGCCGTTTTAGGCGATTTGGGCTATTATCCCGCTGAATGGGAAAAGACGCTCAATCAAAACGGCACCAACCTTCCTTCGCACTGCGATATGAACAAGACCCCGGGCATTGATTTCACGGCAGGCTCATTGGGACAAGGTCTTTCGGCGGCGGTAGGCATGGCACTGGCTGCAAAAATCGACCGTAATCCCGCAACAATCTACTGCTTTATAGGCGACGGTGAAAGTCAGGAAGGGCAAATTTGGGAAGCAACTATGTTTGCAGGCACCCATGGTCTGGACAACCTAATCGTGTTGCTCGACAACAACAAGATGCAACTTGACGGACCAACCGACAGCATCAACTCAATCGCGCCGGCTTCCGACAAGTGGAAAGCGTTCAATTTCTTTGTTCAAGAGATTGACGGACACGACCTTTGTGCAATTTCAGACGCAATAGATGTGGCAAAAGCACAAAAAGGCAAGCCTTCTATGATTGTTATGAACACAGTCAAGGGATATGGTGCATCCTTCACCGAAGGAGTCGCAAACTGCCACAGCATGTCCATTCCGGAAGATGTTTGGAAGAAAGAAACGGGGAGGTGTTAATCATGACTGACGAAAAAGAAATGAGACAAGTTTTAGCGAATACACTCGCCGAAATGGCAAACACGGACAAGAGGATTGTTGTGCTTGAAGCCGACCTTATGGGTTGCCACGCAACCAAAGTCTTCAAAGAAGCGCATCCCGAAAGTTTTATTAACATCGGTATTGCAGAGGCCAATCTTATCGGTGTTGCGGCAGGTATGTCCGCAATGGGCAAGATTCCTTTTGCGTATAGTTTCGCGCCGTTCACCACGCGCCGTTGCTACGACCAGATTTTCATCTCCGTGGCATACGCAAAACAAAACGTAAAGATTGTCGGTTCAGACCCCGGTGTGACCGCAGAGGCCAACGGCGGAACGCATATGCCTTTTGAAGATATGTCCATTATGAGAGCTATCCCCAAGATGGTGTGTTTTGAACCTACCGACGCAGCTATGCTCGCGGCGGCAATTCCGCAGATTATCAATTATCCCGGTGCTGTCTACATCAGACTGTTCCGCAAAAAGGCCGATCATATCTTTGATGCACTGCCCGATTTCAAACTGGGAAAAGCGGTAAAAGTTGCAGACGGCAAAGACGTCACGCTTATCGCAAGCGGCATTATGGTATCCCGCGCGGTGGCGGCGGCAGAACAACTGAAAGCTGAAGGCATTTCCGCAGCGGTATTAAACATTCACACATGGGAACCCATTGACGAAGAGGCAATAGTCACCGCAGTCAAAGAAACCGGCGCATTGGTCACATGCGAAAACCATTCAACTTATGGTGGTTTGGGCAGCGCGGTTGCCGAAGTGGTTGTTGAAAAGTGTCCGGCTCCTATGGAAATGGTCGGAGTTAAGAATTGCTTTGGCGAAGTGGGAAAGAATGCGTACCTTAGCGAAACGTTCCACTTGACAACAGTGGACATCATCGAGGCGGCCAAAAAGGCAATCGCAAGAAAATAAACACCGGTATAATTATCGGCGGAAGTGTGCTCTTCCGCCGATATTTTATTTTAAAAAACTCATTCAAAGCCAGCCAAACAATGTGGGCATAGAAAAATTTATGCTTGACTTATACTATTTCATAGTATATATTAATACAATAATCCAAGACTAAAAACCGTCGGAGGAAATCATAATCATGAGAAAGAATGCCGAAAAAATATTCGCAACAGCGGGCGTCATAGTTGCAATCGTGATGATTGTAATACTTTTAGTCACCGCATTCGGTGGCATAAAATTTGAAGAGTTTGAAAACTCTCTTGTCAGAGGTTTGTTTGTTACGTTGGGCATACTTTATGCGGTGCTTTCGGTGATTTCTCTCACCATGCTCTTCACGTCCAGCGAAGTTGTCAAAGAAATTACTCTGCGCAGTGACAAAGAGGGAACTTCCAAAGCCACCGTCGGGGTTATACGCAAACTTGTCAAAAACACCTGTGCGGGCGTTGAAGGCGTAAAGAGCGGCAAAGTTTCTTTGATTATCGACGATTACGGCGTACGGTTGAAAATCAACGTCAAAATCATCGACAAAGACGTTGTCGAAACGGAAACTTATATCCGTACAATGCTTGAAGAAGTATTTTGGAACGCTATCGGTTTCAGATTCAATTCTATCGAGATAAAAGTAGTTGCGCTGCAGTCAAAATTCAAAATTACTCAGTCCGAAGTGACTGAACAAGTGAATGAAATCGTGGCTCAGAAAGCGGAAGTCGCCGAAGCGGAAAAAGCGGCGCAAGTTGCCCAAACCGAAGAAGTTGCAGCGCCTTTGGACGAGAATGACAGCGTAACAGAAGTCGAAGAGGATACCGAAACCCAAGAAATCGAAGTTGCCGAACCGACAACCGATACCGTCGCTGCAACAGCTGAAACTGAAGAAAAAACAGCAATAACCGCGGTAAACGAAGCGGAAGACGTCATCGAAGAAGAATCCGCCGAAGAAACCAAGGCGGAAAAGGGAGAACCCCAAAAAAAGGATTAGATTATGGAACCTGTATACATTACAAAACAAGGTCTTGAAGAACTCAAAGCCAAGTATGACTATATGGTAAACGTCCGCAGAATGGAGTGTGCGGATGCAATCAAAAAAGCGCGCGAATTCGGCGATTTAAGCGAAAACGCGGAGTATGACGCTGCAAAACAAGAACAAGGTTTTGTTGAAGCGGAAATCAAAGAATTGGACGATAAAATCCACGCCGCAGCCATCATCGAAGAGGACATTTCTTCTCACAAAGTTTCCCTTGGCAGCACGGTTGTCGTTGAAGACGTTGAATATAAAGAAAAGGAAGAATTCCGTATCGTTGGCACAACAGAAGCCGATATCGCACTTGGCAAAATTTCAAACGAAAGCCCTCTTGGCAAGGCTCTACTCGGACAAAAAAAAGGCACAACCGTCAAGGTTAATACACCTGCGGGCGCCGTTGTCGAATATAAGATTTTGGTTATTAAGTAAATGAGCGATTTCACACCCCGCACCCAAGACGTCGAAACAGACGTTCACGAGGTCAGAAAAGTAAGAATAGAAAAACTCAAAGATTTGATTTCAAGAGGACGCAATCCTTTTGAAATCACTTCTTATAAGCGCACGGCAACCGCCGGTGCGGTCCTTGGCGATTACGACTCTTTTGAAGGCAAAACGGTTTGCGTAGCCGGAAGACTGATGTCAAAGCGCGTTATGGGCAAGGCCAGTTTCGGTCACGTGCTCGACAGCGACGGCGACATACAAGTATATTTCAGCCGCGACGATTTGGGCGAAGAAGACTATGCCGATTTCAAAAAACTCGACGTGGGCGATATTATCGGAATTGAAGGCGTCGTTTTCAAAACCCGCACCGAAGAAATATCCATACACGCAAAAAAAGTCGTTCTGCTCACAAAATCATTTCTCCCTCTGCCCGAAAAATATCATGGGCTGAAAGATCCCGAACTTCGCTATCGTCAACGTTACGTTGACCTTATTGCAAATCCCGATGTTAAAGAAATTTTTGTAAAACGCAGTAAAATCGTTTCCGCAGTCAGAGAATTTTTGGATTCGGAAGGCTTTTACGAGGTTGAAACGCCCGTTCTCAACACGCTTGCAGGCGGTGCAAACGCGCGTCCTTTTGTCACGCACCACAACACTTTGGATGCGGATATGTACCTGCGCATTGCAACGGAACTTTATCTTAAACGCTGTATTGTCGGCGGTTTTGACAAGGTTTACGAAGTGGGCAGGATTTTCCGTAACGAGGGTATGGACCCCAAACACAATCCTGAATTTACAACAGTCGAACTCTATGAGGCATACGGTGACTACAACACAATGATGGACATCACAGAGCGAATGGTTATCTTCTGCGCCAAAAAAGTTTGCCCGTCCCTTCAGATTACGTATCAAGGCTCACCGATAAACCTTGAAAGCCCTTGGGAGCGGCTTACAATGGTTGACGCCGTAAAACGCTATGCGAGTTTAGATTTTGAACACGAACCGCTTGAAGAACTTATAAAAAAAGCCAACGCAAAAGGTTTGGATTTAAAACCCGATACCTCTTGGGGCAACGCTCTGTACAAGGTGTTTGACGTCTTTGTCGAAGAGCATTTGAACGGACCGATTTTCATTATCGATTATCCTGTCGAGGTCAGTCCTCTCGCCAAAAAGAAACCCACCGACAATCGTCTTACAGAACGCTTTGAATTTTTTGTCACAGGCAAGGAACTAGGCAACGCTTTCAGCGAACTCAATGACCCAATCGACCAGCGCGAGCGTTTTGCCGCGCAGGCTGCCGCAAAAGCGCAAGGCGACGAAGAGGCACAGCCCTATGACGAAGACTTTATAAATGCTTTGGAATACGGTATGCCTCCAACAGGCGGACTTGGCATAGGAATCGACAGGTTGGTTATGTTGTTGACCGACAGCTTTTCCATTCGGGAAGTGTTGCTTTTTCCCACTATGAAACCCATCAAGTAAAACCGCGCTATTTAGCGAATAACATCGTCAGCCCCCTCCACCCTCAGCAGTCACATACGCAAAGTATGCTCCTGTCGATTGTGAAGGGGGCTTTCTTGTTCTTCATCTAAATAGCGCGGTTTTAAATTCACCCATATTTTTGAAACAGTCACGTACACATGAGTACGCGTCGGTCTGCGGTTACTTGTCTTTCGTGGCATCCATCCTAATAATCGCGGTTTTACAGGTTAGTATAATACGCGTTGCGAAAATAAAATAACTGCGTTGCTATGTAGCGAATAGCATTGTCAAGCCCCCTCCACCCTCAGCAGTCACATACGCAAAGTATGCTCCTGTCGATTGTGAAGGGGGCTTTCTTGTTCTTCATCTAAATAGCGCGGTTTTAAAT
>CAYIYN010000060.1:0-9353 GCA_964367645.1 uncultured Bacteroidaceae bacterium | reverse complement strand
AAATAGTAAAGATATTTATAGAAAAACATTTATATCTCATTTTTTCATAATTTATTGGTGAAAATATCCTTCTTTCTTATAGTTAAGGAAGCGACGGGGTATCTTAAATTCCGCAATAAACACGGCAACGAACACGAGAATACAGCCAAAAAGTTCACGAGGAGTGCTGCTTTCGTGAAGCAATATCACACCGCCGAGCAGCGCAAAAACGGATTCAAGCGACATAATCAGAGTTGCAAGGGCCGGCTCCGTGCGCTTTTGTCCCGCAACCTGCAAGGTATACGCAATGCCGCTCGACATCACGCCCATATAAAGCAAAGGAACGATGCTCGACTCAACAGACTGCAAGGTCGGAAATCCGTTTGCCGCCATAAGCGGAAAACCGATTATAGACGCCGTCAAAAACTGTACAAAGGTGAATTTTATCGAATCGCAAGAGGGTATAAACACGTCAATGAAAATAATTTGGAACGCAAACGTCATAGCGCACATAAAAATCAAAATATCTCCGCCGGACACTGATAAATCATCTGTGACGCACATTATCCAAAACCCCACAAGAGCAATAACAACGGCATACCAACTGTTTAAAGACGTGCTCCGCCTGCCAAGCAGTCCGAATATCGGCACAAAAACTATATACAAAGTGGTGATAAATCCTGCCTTGCTTGCGGTTGTCGATTCCAAACCGAATTGTTGAACAAGCGTAGAAACCAAAAGTATGGCGCCGCAAAGCGCACCACCTATCCAGGTATCGCGATTAAACGGAATAATTTTTCGACCGGATTTTTTCCTAAGATAATCGGTTGCCAAAAACGTCGGCAGCAAAACGGCGGCTCCGATAATATAGCGAATTGCGTTGAGCGATACGCTGTCGATGAAGCCCGCCGCATAGCGTTGCGTGGCGAAAGCAAACCCCCAAACGAGAGCCGCGGTAAGCAACAATACGCTACCCAATGTCGATCGTCTTTTTTCCATATCGTTTTCTATTCGATGTAGGAGATTTCCCCCCAACCGATTTTTTTGCCGTCGGTCATAACCAAACTTCCGTCAACGGCTACGGTTTCAACAATTCCCGTGTATTGCTCTTGATTTTCGATGTACGACACGCTCAATCCAATGCTTTCACAGTATTCGAGATAACGTGAGTGCATTTCACTGTTTACAAGATACCCGTCCTTTTTATCACCATCCAAAAAGGCACTCACAATTTCGTCCAGATTTTGTACAAGCGATTTTACGACTTTGCGTAGACGGTGTTTTTTGTTTGTTTGAGCAAAAACCGAGGTGGCCGAAGGAAGGTCTTTAAGGCTTTCCGGCGGTGTGTTGAGGTTGAGTCCGACACCGATAAGCAAGTATCTGACGTCATTTATAACAACTGTTTCGGGCAAAATTCCGCAGACTTTTTTGCCGTTTATTTTGACGTCGTTTGGCCATTTCAGCGAAACTTCCCGTCTGCCTTCAATTCCCAGTTGTACAAGAGTATCAAGTACGGCTAGCGCGCTGTAGCAGCCGAGAGCAGAACAATCCTTCTCTCCGACAGCCTTATTAACAAAAGTGAGATAAAGCCCGCCCTTTGGTGAAAGGAAAACGCGTCCGTAACGCCCATGCCCCGAAGTTTGCGTTTTTGCGATAAATGCGGCGATGTCCGAAACAAGTCCGCTTTTTATGCCTTTCTTTGCAAATTCGTTGGTGCTGTCAATTTCATTAACGTAAAAGCAAGGCAGTCGCCTGCCCTGCTTCGTTTTGATGCAAATGCGTTTTAAAACGCTCATACCTTATCCAAAGACCGCCATCAAAAATCCTGCCGCGACAGCAGAGCCGATGACGCCCGCCACGTTTGGCCCCATGGCGTGCATAAGTAGATAATTTGTATTGTTTTCTTTGAGTCCGACTTGGTTTGATACGCGCGCCGCCATAGGCACAGCGGATACGCCCGCTGAACCGATAAGCGGATTGATTTTGCCTTTTGTTGCCCAGCAGAGCAGTTTACCCACAAGCAAACCGCCTATTGTTGCAAATACAAAAGCGAATAATCCAAGAACGATAATTTCTATTGTTTGGAGCGTCAGGAAGTTGCTGCCTACCGCCGTCGCCCCGACAGAAATGCCCAAAAACAGCGTAACAATATTCATAAGCGCGTTTTGAGCGGTGTCGGAAAGCCTTTCGGTAACTCCGCATTCTTTTAACAGATTGCCAAACATCAAACAGCCCAGCAGAGGCGCTACGGAAGGGAGCAACAAACAGGTTGCGAGAGTAACTATAATCGGGAAAAGAATCTTCTCCGCTTTGGTCACTTCGCGCGTTGTTCTCATAACGACGGCTCTTTCTTTTTTGGTGGTAAAAAGTTTCATAAGCGGCGGCTGAATCAGCGGAATCAGCGCCATATACGAATATGCAGCAACGGCAATAGGCGCAAGCAGATGAGGTGCAAGCGATTTTGTAAGCCAAATTGCGGTCGGGCCGTCTGCACCGCCGATAATGCCTATGCTGGCGGCTTCGTTTCCTTCAAATCCCAGTGCTATTGCAAGGAAAAATGCCACATAAATGCCAAACTGCGCAGCGGCACCGAGCAAAAGCGATTTAGGGTTGGAAATCAATGGCCCAAAGTCCGTCATCGCGCCCACGCCCAAGAATATAAGGCAAGGATAAACGCCCGTTTTGACGCCGATGTAGAGCACGTCTATAAGTCCGCCGTGTTGCAAAATATTCATATAATCAATTTCGGTTGTCGTCCACCATTCCGAGTGGTAAATCATATCGCCGACACTCGCCACGGGCAAATTGGTGAGCAACATTCCAAACGCTATACCGACAAGCAATAACGGTTCAAATTGCTTTTTAATTCCGAGATAGAGAAAGACGCAAGCTAATATAAGCATCACGGCGTTCTGCCAACTGAAATGTGCCAGGCCGCTACTTTCCCATAAGTTTGTTAGATTCTCAAGTATATCCATAGCGTCCTCTAAATTATTTCAAGCAAAGGCGCGCCGGTGTTAACCGTGGCACCTTTCTGCACAAAGATCTGTCCGATTGTGCCATCTTTTGGTGACACAATTTCATTTTCCATCTTCATTGCTTCAAGTATAATCAAAACATCGTCTTTTTTAACCTTTTGTCCCGAAGACACCTTAACAGCGTTGATATTGCCGGGAAGCGGCGATTTGATGGCATCTGCACTGCCTATTGTCGCAGTTGCGTCCGCTTTTTCGGCGGGTGCAACGGACTGTGCCGCTATTTGTGCGGACGGTGCAGCCGCGGAAGTTGCTGCTTCATATTCACTTTGCAGTATGGCTTCACCCTTTTGAACTTCTACTTCATATATTTTTCCGTTCAACGTAACTTTGTATAACATTATTTCCCCTCCGAGTCCAATCTCTTTATGGACTTAAATTTCAACTGATAGAGCGGCGTGCCGGTTGTATCGGCAACGATTGCCATTATCATAGCGGCATCGCGCTCTTCGGTGCCGACAAGCACCATTTCTCCGTAATTTCCGGTCGCTTTTTGGGCGATTTCGTCAAGATTTTGTGTGGCTGCTTTCTTTGTTTTCTTTTTCAAAAATGACGGCAATCTGTCCGCAACAGCAGGCGATTTTTCTGCAATAAAGCCTGTAAGGCGGACAATGCCCATCAACAATATAAGCACTAAAAAAACAACCACCATGCCGATGACAGACAAAACAAAAGCATCAAGCAGTGACATAATTATTCCTCCTTCATATCGCCGATAGGCTCAATGGTATATTTGACAACCCTTTCCTCTCTGGCTTTTCTTGCGGCAAAGTATTTTTCGGTTACTTGCGGAAAAGCGATATAACTGAGTACGTCTTCGTCGCTTCTTGCGACACCCTTAAGTTCTTTTTTGGTTTTCTCAAAAAGCGGTTCCAACGTGTCGGCGTATCTGCCCGTTATGGGTTTTTCGTCGCCAAGTACCTTTTTCAATACAGCGGCGTCGATTGGCGCAGGCGTTGTGCCGTATTCGCCCAAGCAATAGGATTTGACTTCTTTTGATATATTTTTATAGCGCTCGCCGGCAAGCACGTTGGACGCGGCTTGAACGCCGACCATTTGGCTCATAGGCGTGACAAGCGGAGGGTAACCCAGTTCGGCACGAACTTTGGGCGTTTCATTCAAAACGTCTTCAAACTTGTCAAGCGCGTTTTGTGCTTTCAACTGCGAAACCAGATTGCTGAGCATCCCTCCGGGGACTTTGTATGTCAAAGCGTCGGTATCGGTTGCCATCATTTTGGGATTGAGTATGCCGTTTTCGATATATTCGTCGCGCACGGGTTTAAAGAAATCGTTGACTTCTTTTAGAACCTTTTCATTCAGCCCCGTCGTGTATCCCAGTTGCGTAAGCGCAAAGTTCAGCGTTTCGGTTGCAGGCTGAGAAGTGCCACCGCTAAAACACGAAGTAGCGGTATCGATGATGTCCACTTTTGCCTCAACCGCTTTCAGATATGTCATAAACGCAAGCCCCGTTGTGCAATGAGTATGCAACACAACAGGCACTTTAACTTGCTTTTTTATAGCACTAATCAGTTCTTGTGCCTCAAATGGACTCATTGTGCCTGCCATATCTTTGACGCATACGGACGAGGCACCCATATTTTCGAGTTCCTTTGCAAGAGCGGCAAACGCGCCAAGAGTATGAACGGGGCTTTGGGTGTAACTTAACGTACCCGACACCATCGCTCCTTTCTTGATTGCCTCTTTTGCGGCAACTTCAATATTTCGCAGATCGTTGAGCGCATCGAATATACGGATAATGTCAATACCGTTGTCGACAGATTTGTCGACAAACAATCTGACTACGTCATCAGGATAGTGTTTGTATCCAAGCAGATTTTGCCCGCGAAGCAACATTTGCAACTTCGTTTGAGGCATTGCTTTTCTTATGCTTCTCAATCTCTCCCAGGGGTCTTCGTCAAGATAACGCAAACAGCAGTCGAACACCGCTCCGCCCCAACATTCAACCGAGTAATATCCTGCCTTGTCCATAACCGGCAGAATATCGGCGAATTTATTATAAGGCAAGCGCGTTGCAATCAAAGATTGGTTTGCATCTCTCAATACTGTTTCGGTTATACCGATTTTCATTTTTTTCCTCCACATTAGGTTTGATATTTATTAAACTTACAAACTCTTATATATAATATATCGTTTTATAATGTACCACAATTATTTGATATCGGCAAGCGGAAGAAGACCCACGTCAAAACTTCCGTCGTCTGATACGTCAATAACGGTGCCTCCGCGCTGTGTAAACTTTTTGCCAATCTTATAATAAGCGAGATAATCGATGCTCATTCCGTAGGTCAAGCGGATGTTTTTGTAAGTCAAAGACAGCGTATTCAAATGGTCGTGTCCCATAAACATACCTTTGCAACTGCCAAATTTCACCATTTCGGAGAAAAATGCCCCCTCGACTGTTTTGGGGTATCCAAAATAATTATCTTTTTCTTGCACAAAACCGTGATGGTACTTTGTTTCGAGATTATCGCCTCTGTAACATTTTTCCCAAGCGTCTTTAAACTCTTTGGGCGGTATATGGAAAAACGCCAACGACGGCGCAGTCGTTCCTTTTTTTGATTGTTTTATATGATTTCTTTTATACCATTCTATTTGGTCGTCGTGAATGGTGTCAAAACCGCTGAAAAAGTTCCAATTAAGGTATGCGTTGCTGTCGATAAACATCAAAAGATTGTTAAGAGTGCCGTCGGCGTTTTCAAGACGAATGCAATAATTGCCAACTCCCGTTAGTCCCTCTTCGCCCTTTTCAAAAAGGCAGTTGTCAAAACTTTTATATATGTCGGCAAGCCCGTTTTTATCTGTTTTTGCAAAACTTTCCGCATCGTGATTTCCAAAAACAAACGTCCACGGAATATTGAATCCGTTAAGCAATGCACCAACTCGTTTGGCTTCTTTGACGTTGTCGCGCGTACCCGAGGACCAGGGCATAGGATATCCCATATCGCCGGTTATAACAATAAAATCAGGCTTTGATGCGGCAACAACTTTTTTGATTGCATCTTCTGCCAGTCTATCTTTTTTGGCTGACAAAATCCCTGCGCCTATATGCAAATCGGTAAGCTGCAAAATTCTGAAGGACTTCCCTTCTTCCTTTCTTATTGTCGTGGTGTCGCCGCGTTTCAAAATCTCTGCGCTCATCAACCGCACAACTCCTCCACCAGTTTTTCTCTCTCGATTTGCTCGGCAAGTGTCAAACTGTCAAGCGCGCCATCACGAGCTTTGTCGTTGAAATAGCGTATGCGCGAGAGTTTTTTGTCGGTGACTTTATAAAAGCACGATGCCGTGAACGCTATCAAAAAGAGCACTCCGACCGCAATACCGATGAACATCCTAAGAGCGGTGGCGACGCTGTCCGGTTGTGTTACTATCTCTTCCGCTTCGTGTTCGATATAATTTGCTCCTTCAAGCACCCAGCCTACAGACGAGGTCGCAAAAGCGGTGGCTATTGTGCGGCTAAACGTCATAATCGCGCCCATACTGCCGGACGGACGGTTGCCTTTTTTGAGTTCAACGACGTCGACGGTGTCGGGGAAGATGAGCCAAGGCATAACTTGAGAACCGCCAAAGAAGAACCCCATAAGAACCATATCTGCAACCAAAATCCACGGACTCCAAGTCGGCTGTATGCAAACCATCAAAATGACGGTCACAATAAAGCCCGGAATGGTGAAGCGGTATGCAAACTGCTTGGAACGGTGACGCATATTGTAATAGGCGAGAGGCACCGCAAGCGCCGCACAGACCATAAACGGCCCTATAACGAATATGGAATTGTTGCCAAGATCCTTGCCGAACAACACCATACCCGACAGTATATTTTCACAGTAATAGAGCGCGACGGCGCTGATGATATCCATCGCTATATACGCGCACACGTACATAATAAGATGCAGATAAAACGACTTTACTTTGATTGTGCCGAAATATTCTTTCAAATTTAGTTTTTCTTTCTGACTTTTGTCATAATAAGCGCGCTCTTTTACAACAAGTCCGCCGATAATGAGTGGCAGGGAAAACAATCCGCCAAAACCAAGGCAAAGCACAAGATAGAATGTGGTATAACTGATATTTCCGTCTTTAAGTTGAGAAAGCAGCACGCTTGGAAGCAAAAAACACAAACCGGCAGAGCCTAAATCAAAAAGGAGTTTTATCAAATTTGCCTTGTTACGCTCGCGATAATCTGCAGATATATCCGAACTCATCGAGTTGAAAGGCACTTGAGAAATCGAAGAAACGGTGCAATAGACAAGATAAGCAATGCAAATCCATACGGCCTGCAAACTGTCGCCTAAACCCTGAATGGGCGCAAACAAAAAGAGCATCGCAGGGATAATGAGCGCGCCACCCAATATGATATAGGGACGGCGTCTGCCAAGTTTTGTACGGGTGTTGTCGGTGATAATGCCAAAAGAAGGGTCGATTATGGCATCCCAAATTTTTGCAACAAGCACCGCCGTTGCCGCGAACTTTGCGGGTATGCCTATTATGCTCGTGAAATAATACATAAGCAGCAGTGAAAGCAAACTGCCTTGTCCGCCGCCGAAAATATCCATCGCCCCGTACATGACTTTTTCTTTGACGGGAATTCTGTCTTCTTCTTTAACTTGCGGTTCAGCGGCCGTTAGGTTTTGCTCTATTGCGATTTCATCTGCCATAAGGTACCTCCGAAATACTAATGAAATAATAACACGTGCGTGCGCGCACTGCAAACTGTTTGTTAAACTTTTTCTCTATACTGTTGGACATTTCAAAATAGCGTGTTACAATAAAACAGCCTAAAAGTCACAAACTATCTTGAAGAATAGCACTGTACTTTGAGTATCAATAAAAACCGAAAAAACGGCGATAAAACGTCATACAGGAGATTTATGAGCGAAAAATGCACGAATGATTGCAGCGGTTGTGACAAAGACTGCTCGGAAAGGAAGCAAAACTTCATTGAAAAACAAAACGCATTGAGCAACGTCAAAAAAATCATTGGCGTAGTCAGCGGCAAAGGCGGAGTGGGCAAATCTTTGGTCACGTCTTTGCTTGCAGTCACTGCTATGCGCAGACAATTCAACACGGCTATTTTGGACGCCGACATAACCGGTCCTTCTATTCCCAAAGCCTTTGGTCTTAAAGGTCGAGTCGAAGTTATGGACGAACATAATATTTTGCCGGCTCAAACAAGGTTTGGCATAAAGGCTATATCTGTAAACCTTTTGCTTGACGACGAAAGCAAACCCGTCATTTGGAGAGGACCGCTTTTAGCCGGCGTTGTCAAACAATTTTGGGGCGACGTGGTTTGGGGCGATATTGACTATATGTTTGTGGATATGCCTCCGGGCACGGGCGACGTTCCTCTCACAGTGTTTCAATCCGTTCCGCTCAGCGGTATCGTCGTGGTGACTTCTCCTCAGGAATTGGTCACAATGGTGGTCGAAAAAGCCGTAAATATGGCAAAGATGATGAACATACCCATTTTGGGGCTTGTTGAAAATATGTCCTATTATACCTGCCCCGATTGCGGCAAAAAACTCTCCGTCTTCGGTGAAAGTCATCTTGATGAAACAGCAAAACGCTTCGGCATAAAAAACGTCGCGAGGATACCAATCGACCCGCAACTTGCATCGCAGAGCGACAAAGGACTGATTGAGTTGTTTGAAGGCGATTATCTTGAAAAATTCGCCGACGAAATCGAAAATGCGGTAAATAACAAATAATTTGCCGTAGGAGTTTTATGCACTACACACATCAACAACGGCACCTGCTCACGCGCAGTCACGTTTGACATCGACGGTGACAGGGTCAACATATCCTTTGTGGGAGGCTGCGACGGAAACCTCAAGGCCATCTCAAAACTTGTCGATGGCTGGACGGTGGACGAAATCGAAAAAGCCCTCAAGGGCAATACCTGCGGCTACAAAAGGACGTCCTGCGCCGACCAACTGGCAACGGCGGTTCGCGAAGCCTATCAAGAGAAAAAACAAGGCAATTAAACCACTTTTTCGCAAACGGTTGACAACCATTTCTTATTATACTAAAATAGCCAATGCACGAAAGGACAATGCTCCGCCAGTGTGTTGGCTTTTATTAAATCTTAACTTGACCATTTTGGGGGTGTAGCTCAGTTGGCGCGACGCGTAAAACAAACAATCCAGTGAATTGTTTGTAGCCTAAGCGAACGAGCGGGCTTCCCTCGGAAACCGCGAAGTCGGAAGAGCGCTGTAAGCGGTCTACCATCAACAGAACGAGGCAAATATATAAAAAATATAATATCAATTTTGGGGGTGTAGCTCAGTTGGCGCGACGCGTAAAACAAACAATCCAGTGAAT
>CAYIYN010000059.1:0-9485 GCA_964367645.1 uncultured Bacteroidaceae bacterium | reverse complement strand
ATCTTCCGCTTCGGTTATAGAACTGTCGCTTTGCGGCGATGAAGGCGCGCACGTCGTCGTGGATGGCGACGTAAAAGCGGTTCTGTCCGGCGGCGAGAAAATCAAAATTGTAAAATCGTTCAAAACCGCCAAGTTTATCGAAGTGGGAAATGAAAACTTTTATGCAAGATTATTGAAAAAAATGAATAGATGGGGCATTACCAAATAGGAAGCCGCACGGAGGAATTATGTCAAGAGCAACAAGACAACTGAAGATTTTGGAAATCATCGCAAAAAATGACGTCGACACACAAGAAGAACTTGTCGTCCGTCTTAAAGACGAAGGATTTGCCGTCACCCAAGCGACGGTAAGCCGCGACGTTAAAGATATGAACATAATCAAAACGCTCACCGACGACGGCAGGCATTACCGTTACGTAACGCAAAAACCAAAAGAAACATCATCTTCTGATAAATTTATAAAAATTTTCCGTAGCACGGTCGTATCGATTAAGCGTGCCGAAAATTTGGTTATCGTCAAGACCGAACAGGGCAGTGCAAACGCCGCGGCGGAACTTATCGACAGGCTCGAATTCCCCGAAATCTTGGGCGTAATTGCCGGCGATAATACGATATTTGTTGCTGTCGACAGTTACGATAACGCGGATAAAGTGGTGGACAAACTGGAAGATCTTCTCCAATAGTCCTTGCAAACCGACAAACCTTATTAAATCGTGCCGTTTTCAGGCACTTGGCGCACAAAAGCGCAAAAAGAACTCATTTATGTTAAGCAACTTTACGGTACAAAATATAGCCTTAATTGACAAACTCGAATTAGAGTTGGGCAACGGGCTAAACATTTTAAGCGGAGAAACGGGCGCAGGCAAGTCTATCATAATCGACGCTTTGAATTTTGTGTTGGGAGAACGAGCAGACCGTTCTCTTATACGTTTCTGCGCGGATTACGCCTCGGTCGAGGCAGTATTCAGAGATTATTTTACTCAGGCGATTTCATCTTATCTTAACGAAAACGGCATCGATGCCGAAGAGGTTTTGATTTTACGCCGTAAAATGACGCCTGAAGGCAAAAATGAATGCCGCATAAACGGAAAACTTGTCACCCTATCCATTTTGAAGGGTTTAACAGAGTTGCTTGTTGACATTCACGGACAACACGAACACCAGTCATTGCTGCGCGTATCCACCCATATAGATTTGCTTGACAGCATGAATGAGGAAACAATTTCAAGCCTAAAAGCCGAAGTCGCCGCCGCACACACAAACTACACGTCGTTAAAAAAAGAAATGCGGTCGCTTGGCAACAGCGAAGAGCGCGCCGTAAAACTGGATGTTTTGTCTTATCAAATAGCCGAAATCGAAAAAGCAAATATAGAAGACGGCGAAGAAGACGAACTGCTTGAAAAACGCCGCCGCGTCCGCAATTCGGAAAAGATTTTATCTGCTCTGAGCGGTGCAAAATCCACCCTTGACGGATATGACAACACTGCAGTCACCGCACAAATAAAGTCGGCATCGGCAATCTTGTCCACCGTTAGAGATTTCAATACAAAACTACTTGATATAGTTGACAGACTGGACACCGCGAAAACGGAAATAGCGGATATAAGCTACACTTTGAACGATATGCTGTCGCAACTCGATTTTGACAATCGCAGTGCCAACCAAATCGAAGAAAGGCTTGAAACAGTACGCACACTGCAGCGCAAGTACGGCGGAAACTACGATAGTTTGCAAGTATTTTACGCAAAAGCGAAATCTGAGTTTGATTTGCTGTCGAATGCGGCAGATAGGGTTGAACAACTTGAAAAACTATTAAAAACTTCGGCAGCCACGCTGACTTCATGCGCTGAAAAATTGACAGTTGAGCGCAAAAATACGGCTCAAAAGTTTGAAAAAAGCCTCATAAAAGAACTTGTAGACCTAGGAATGAGCGGAAGCACGTTCAAAGTTGAAATTGCAACTGTAAATGACGTTGATTTAATATCATCAAACGGTGCGGACAGCGTTGAATTTTTGATTTCACCAAACAAGGGCGAACCGCTTAAACCTCTTGCAAAAATCATATCCGGAGGTGAAATGTCTAGGTTTATGCTTGCGCTCAAAAATATCGTCGCAAACATTGACGGCATCGGGACAATGGTTTTTGACGAAATCGACACGGGGATTTCCGGACATATCGCCGCGGTGGTTGCAGAAAAGTTGTGCAATATATCAAGAAAACGTCAGGTTATCGCCGTCACGCATCAACCCGCGCTTGCAGCAATGTCCGATCACCATTTTCTCATCGAAAAATCCGAAAAAGACGGCAAAACCCTCACACACCTCAATCTTTTGGAAGACAACACATCTGAAATCGCGCGCCTTATCGGCGGCAACGATTATTCCGACTATGCATATCCACACGCAAAAGAAATGAAATTCTGGGCGCAACGCTACAAAGAAACCCTACAAAAAAACTAATAATCAAATTTTCGGTATTTAAAAAGTTCCCCTAACGAGGTCCCCACACTATCACTAACGGATTTGTGCCGAATTAGTGATAGCGTGGGGTATGCCAAATTGGGAACTTTTTGCGTTTTTGGACACAATCTTATTGACTTGCAAGTTTTTTTGAATTCAAGCAGATACTCTGCAAAATGACACCCCTTTTGGGCTTTTTCCCTTCCCATCAAAAGTTGTGGAAACACCTTGAGGCTCTCTTACGCTTTTATGACGTTTTATCGCCCTTTAGAGGAAGATGTCCGTTGAAGTTCCCGTTCAGTAACAAAATTTATGGGGCAAAGATAAGTGAACGGGTAAACCCCAATAAAATTTGCAAATATAATGGGAAAATAAAAAAACCGACCTTTGGGGTCGGTTTTTTCACGTTGCGAGATTAGTCTGTAAGCCGAGTTCTGTCTTGAGTGACCATCTATCTAGGCCGTAAGTTGCCATACGGCTCAAGCGAATGCAGAGCTGGCGGGCAGCCATAATGCTCCTTTCTTGCATCGGGTGGGGTTTACATCGCGCCTCGTCACCGATTTGCGGGTGAGCTCTTACCTCGCCTTTCCATCCTTACCCTTGCGGGCGGTATTTTTCTGTTGCACTTTCCTTAAAGTCGCCTTCACAGGTATTTCACCTGCACCCTTGCCCTATGATGCTCGGACTTTCCTCGTGGATTTCTCCCCGCGATCACTCGGCTAACTCGCATATATAAAATAACACAAAACCGCGGAAAAATCAACATAATTATGGCATTATAAGTGTGTCTATGACAGATTTATCCAAAATTTGATTGGTTAGACGCTTAAATAAACAAATTTTCAGCAGACCATGGAAAATGCTAAAAAAATGTCAATAATCTGACTATGGAATATGCTATCGCGATTGGAGCAACCTTGCTTTTTGCTTTGCTCGGTTATTTAATTAAGACAAAAGAACGTGAAAGTTTTGAATGTTATAAAAAAAACGGGGATTTTCAAGACAGTGCAATTACATTTGCAAAAAGTCTAGAATTGCCCTCACCGCACAGCAAAAAGGAATATGCGGCTAAACCGTTTTTAAAGATTGCAAAGCGCACGTTAACATTAACAAAAAAAATTTCGCAGTCAAACAGAGGCACAATTTCCGATTTTTGTTTTGAAATTTATAAAATTCTGAATGAAAACAAATATCTGTTCAAATCCGATGCCTCCGTAGATTATGAGTCACTTTCGGAGTTGCCGGCACATAAAAGCGATGCAAGAATCATAAAGATTGTAGAATTTGCCCTTATGTCCGATAGATACGTCGCAGACGTGAGTCGATTTATATTTTTATTTGACCAAATAAACCGCTACCGCACCATAACTTATGAAGAATTAAAAGCCGCCGAAACCGCTTGCAAATATGTATTGTACAAAAAGTTAAATTTTTTGTGTGAGCGTATTAGCACCCTAGATAAACTTTCAAAGTATGCCAAAAAGATGTCACAGCGCCCCAAAAGTTACACAGAAACGCCGAAATACAAACAACTTAGGAAAAATTATCTGTTTTTGAGTTTTTGTGCGGAGTACACAAACGAAGAATGTCCCACGGGTAACATTATGCTCAACGATACAAAAGAGGGGATACAAGGAACATTGAACAATGTATTGACGGCTTTAAAAAGAGTCGACGATATTGATTTTTTAAGTCTTTACAAACCACTCACGCTTTTAAATCGCTTCGACAACTTTTTTAATGCTACAAAGGTAGAAAAGAACGCTTTTTTAACGGCACTTGACGAACAATCGGCGCAACTTAACATGGACGGATATGCCTACGCTTTCAGCCTTTTTAGATATTTGAGCAGAGCAAAACCGCCGCTTCCGACGGGCAAAAAAATAAGAATCGGGAAATCAAGTTCCTTTTTCTTTAAGCAAAAGAATGATATGTTGCTGCTTGCCCGCGCATTGAATTCACCCGCTTTAATGTCACTCTATTTCGGTGTGGACAAAAAAGAAAATAGGGAGAATAAAGCCAATAGTATTCTACAAAATGCAAAATTCGAGAATACATTTGCCTCAATCGGCAAAGATTTTGCCGCAGATTTCGGAATTACGCTTGCAGACGACGTTATGAGAATAAATCCGCGATTCAACGCTTCGGTTGTGGAAGCAAAACTGAAATTCAACTATAACGATGTAAACCACGAGTTGACGGTAACGTCTGCTTTCGCCGATAAGAAAACAAAAAGTAAAGATGATGACGCAAGCAAACTGAACGTCAACGGAACTGATATGTGCGGAGTTTATTCTTTTAAACTTACCGACAAACCTTTGGAGGTTAAATATTTTATCCCGTCCAAAGAATAATAGGAAATTGGTGTGATTTCGCAACTTCGTAATTTGCCGACGTCCGTTAATATTTACGCTTGCTCAGTGTTATTTCGTAACTTCGTAATAAGTGAGAGTGCATTGAAAGTTTTTCCAGAGGCGACTCTTCGGCTGCGCTCAGAGTGACAAGATGATGTTTGACTGTTATCTACGTCTGCCCCCAAATTGTCATACAGAGCAGACGCTGTCTGCGAAGTATCGCCTTTGGATTGTTCTTCGCAACTTCGTAATGAGTGAGTGCGAAATCACTCTTGCTCGGAGTGGTTTGGCACTTTACTTTAAGTGAGTGATATTATCTTTACTTTTCTTCTTTTACGCGCTATTATTTTCCTATGGATTTATTCGATTTGCAACATCTGGCAGAAGATATGGCACCGCTTGCCGAAAGAATGAGAGCGCGCACTCTTGACGAATTTATAGGTCAAGATAAAATCGTGGGCGAAGACTCTTTGCTTAGACGCGCTATAGCGGCAGACCGACTGGGCAGTTGCATATTTTACGGCCCTCCCGGCACGGGAAAGACAACGCTTGCACACATTATCGCTTCAAACACCAACGCAAACTTCATAAAACTAAACGCCGTGACAGCGGGCGTTGCCGACGCAAAAAGGGTCATTGAAGAAGCGCGGGATTTGCTGCGTATGTACGGCAAACGCACTTATCTTTTGCTTGACGAGTGTCACAGATGGAACAAGGCTCAATCCGACAGCGTTTTGCAGGCGATAGAACAGGGTTATATTATTTTTATCGGCTCAACAACTGAAAATCCGTATGCCGGAATGACGCGCGCTATCGTTTCACGCTGCAGAGTCTTTGAATTTTCGCGCCTTACCGAAAACGACATAAAGTTAGGTTTGAAGCGTGCGCTGAAAGATTCTGAAAGGGGACTCGGCGCAATGAACGTTGTTGCGGACGAAAAGGCAATCAATCACTTTGCCTGGGCGGCAGGCGGGGATTTACGATGTGCGCTCAACGCTTTGGAACTTGCCGCGCTGACAACAAGACCAAATGAAGACGGCAATATCATAATTGACGCTAAAGTCGCCGAACAATCCATACAAAAAAAGGCACTGGGCGTGGACGAAAGCATGTATTATGACATGATTTCGGCATTCATAAAGAGTATGCGCGGCAGTGACAGCAATGCGGCGGTGTACTGGGCAATGCGCCTTATCGATGCAGGTTGCGATCCGATGCTTATTGCGAGGAGAATTGTAATCCATGCCTGTGAAGACGTGGGACTGGCAGATCCAAACGCGATAAACGTCGCCGTATCTTCAATGCAGGCGTATGAAAAAATCGGACTTCCCGAAGGGAAAATACCGCTCACCGAAGGCATAATATATGTGTCAGAAGCCCCAAAATCAAACAGTGTGGTAACCACTATAAGCGCAGCGGAAAATGCGGTTGCTTCGGCTGGGCGCGAAAGCGTGCCGCTATATCTGCGCGATCCGAATTTCAAAGGCAAGGAAGAAGAAATCAGCGGCTACAAATATCCGCACAGTTACGGCGGTTGGGTTGAACAGCAATACCTACCCGACGAGTTCAAAGATTGCGTCTTTTATAAACCATCGGATAACGGTTTTGAAAAGACAATAAAAGAACGTCAGGCAAATCGCAAAAACAACGGCAAATAAAATCAGCCAAAATCAGCAGTTAAGGTCAAATATGTTAAGCATCAATAATCTCACAAAAAGTTATTCAGGCAATCCCACTCCCGCAGTGAACAATCTTTCTTTGCAGGTGAACGGCGGAGAAATTTTTGGTTTTATTGGCCCAAACGGCGCGGGAAAATCCACCACAATCAAATGTATAACGGGGATTCTCCCTTTTGAAAGCGGTACTGTTCAAGTTGACGGCGTTGATTTGAGCGCAAATCCGCTGACAGTCAAAAATCAAATCGGATACGTTTCCGACGACCACATAATTTACGACAGATTGACCGGCAAGGAATTTTTAAATTTTATGTGTGACATGTTCGAGGTTTTGCCATCAGACAGAGTTGCGCGTCTAAACAAATATTTTGATATGTTTGAACTGAGCAACGTCATTTCCAACCCGATAAAAAGTTATTCGCAGGGAATGAAGCAAAAAGTGAACATAATCGGCGCGCTTATTCACAATCCCAAACTGTGGATTTTGGACGAACCCATGACAGGGCTTGACCCAAAATCGTCCTATAACCTAAAAAAGCTTATGCGTGAACATGCCGACGAAGGAAACTGTGTGTTTTTCAGCTCGCACGTCCTTGACGTTGTTGAAAAGATTTGCGACAGGGTAGGCATCATCGACAAGGGCAAACTTATCACCGTCTGCACGGTGCAAGAACTGCACGAAAGCGGACTATCACATTCACTTGAAGATTTGTTTTTGCAAATTACCGAATCAGACAGCGAGTCCGAAAACGTCTTTAACCCTGAAGACGGAGATCAGAACGAATGAAAAGATACCGTCTGATTTTAACTCTGCTGTTGAAAAATAGTTGGAGATTGCCCGTTGGCGGCAAGGGCGGCAAGAACGGAAAATTGTCACAGGCACTTATTATGTCTTTGAGTTTGCTTCCTTTGCTTGTTCTCCTTTGCGTTATGCTCTCATACGTTGGACTGCTTGCCTCCGATATGGGCATATTTGCGGAACTGGTTTGCTGCGTTGTTGCTTCATCTCAATTATTCGTGCTGTTTTTTGCCGCACAAAGCACCGTTTCTTTGCTGTATTTGGCAGAAGACAATGCTTTTTTGAGTGCTCTCCCTGCGCGTCCTTCCGAAGTATTTTTTGCAAAACTGACGCAAATTTATTTGAGTGAAATCGCAATCACGTCATATGTCCTTTTGCCCGCGCTGTTGTCTATGTCAATCACTTCGGCGGTAAGCGGATATTCGATTTTTCCGCTGTTTTATGTGATGATTCCCTTCATTATACTCCTTTCTCCCGCGCTTCCGTTATCACTTGTCGTTGTCCTTTCGCTTCCGCTTATGTGGATAGCAAAGTTCTTCAAACGCCGCGCCGCCATGGGCACGGTTGTGTCGATATTGTTGTTTGCAGTGCTTTTCGCTCTATATTTCGCAGTCATACCAAACATTGGCAGCGTATATGAAATGACCGCTCTGTCAACTGCGGCGGTTGACACGATGAAAACAATCTCAAACGTGGTTTATCCCACAAAAGCACTGGTAAATTTCGCCCTCGGGATAGAAACAGCCAAATATTTCGGCATTTCATCGGGTATTTACGTAGGGTTGTTTTTGACAATTTTAGGGTTGTCGTCGGTTTTTTATAAAAAGGCAGGGGCAGCGCAACTTGAAACTCTGCAAACTGACAATAAAAAGGATACAGCAAAATACAAAAGTCGAGGGAAAATTCTCTCTTTGCTCGCCGTAGATTTCAAAATGCTGGTCAGATTTCCCGGTCTTGCAATTTCAAATTTCATGGGCGCGATTCTTGCGCCTATTATGCTTGCCGTTCTCTTTTTGATGTCCGGCGACGCTTATGCCGAAATAGTGCCAAGTTTTGACAACACCGTACCCGTCAACGACAAATTGATAATGGTCGGCTTTTCGATGTTTTATTCATTCATTTTGAATATGGGTATAAACTCATCTGCCGCAATGGCATACACCAGAGAGGGCGGCAAATTTTTCATATTGAAACACTTGCCGGTTTCGCCGATGACTTCCATAAAAGAAAAATTGCTTTTTGCCGATATAGTATCGCTTGTCGGCGCAGTGTTTTTGACCGTGATTGTCATTGTTTTGGCGAAAGTGGGCGTGGTCAACGGGTTGCTTTATTTTATATCAATGCTTGTGTTTTCAAACGGCTTTAACGCGATGAGCATTTACTTGGATATGCGCCGACCTAATCTTGACTGGAAAATAACTTCGGAAATTCAGCGCAACAACTACCATATGTTCATACCTTTTGCACTGGCTTTCGTGCTGGGTATAGTCGAACTCGTAATCGCCAGCGTGCTTGCAACAACAGAAATCCTTTTCGGAGCGGTTGGCGCAACAGGTATTTTCTGGCTTGTACTTCTGCTTTTCGCTGCGGTTTTCAGTGGAGTTACAACATATTTTCTGTTTGATAAAGGTCCGAAACTGTTTGATATAATGGGCGAAAGGCAGGTATCTAACGCGGTAAAAAGGCAAAGAGCGGGTATTGAAATTTCGGGCAGAGGAAAAGGAGGCTTTCTTGGCTAATTTGGCAAAACGAAAAATCGGATTGGACGTCGGCGACGTCAGAATAGGAGTGGCAATAAGCGATTATTTATCAGTGATTGCAAATCCGCGCGAAACTTACACAAGAAGCAAAGTTGAATACGGACTTGAAAAAGACATAGACTACTTTGTGTCTTATGCCAAAACGGAAGACGCAGGCGGATTCGTTTTGGGACTTCCTATAAATATGGACGGTACAGAAGGCGTGCGTTGTGAAATCACACGAAATTTCGGCGACAAGTTGCATGAAAAAAGCGGACTTCCCGTTGAATACGTTGACGAAAGGCTGACAACCGTTTCCGCCGAAAGGCTGCTTATCGAAGCGGACGTCAGAAGAGAAAAGAGAAAGACCGTTATAGACAAGGTTGCCGCAACGATAATTTTGCAATCCTATCTCGACAGAGCAAAAAAATAATATAAAATCAACACATAAATAATG
>CAYIYN010000058.1:0-9995 GCA_964367645.1 uncultured Bacteroidaceae bacterium | reverse complement strand
GTGCACAGTAAATAAAAAGAGCGCAAACCGCGCTCTTTTTATTGTTAAGAAAACCACCGGACTATCCGATGGTTTTCTTAACAAAAAAAGCACCAAATGGTGCTTTTTAATTTTGTGTGTTTTCGATAAAGTAGTTATTTAATATCGCGTTTTAAGAACGTCATTACACCTAGTCCGCAAGTAGCAAGAATGTATGCAAGCGGTACGAAAATCACTTTCAGCAGGTCCGCCGTTTCGTATGGTCCGTAACTGCATGCATTTGCAAGTTGCTGAGAGGGGACAAGTTCCACAAGCGTATTGAGCCATTCCGCGCTTTCACCCACTATCGAGGCGATGAGCATAAGGATTGCCGCTACGATGGCGACAAGGAAGTATAGACCCAAAGATATACCGATTGTGGCACCCTGCGTGCGCGCAAGGAAAGCTATGCAGATATACACCGACGCGGAGGCGATTGAAACCCAAACTTGCAAAGCAAGAGAGCGCATCAACAAGCCGAACTCTTCGCCCGTAAATGCCACTCCGTAGCCGCTTATTGCAGTCAAAATGCCGCAGAACAGGAATGCGGATAGAACGTATACGATTGTGAGTGTAACAATGCTCAGCCATTTGCCAAAATAAAGCGACAATCTGTCCGCGCCGCGCGCAACGGTGGTCTTTACGGTTCCGTCACGAAATTCGCCGCCTATAAAAATCCCGCAAATGATTGCTATAAACAACCCTAAATTGATATAGGACGTTGAACCGAAGAGCATGCTTTTGCCCGTGAAAGTATATGATATGATAATATCGCTGGGTATGTCGGCGCCTTCAATCATCGATGCTTGAAACCACAAAGTTGCATAATTTATGACGATGAGCACTGCCATAATTATGCCGGAAACGATAACGCTTTTTAGATGCGAAATTTTGAAATAATCCGATATAAGCAGATTATTATATTTTTTGAGGGAGTTGTTATTGTTCATTGTGAACACCTCCCATCATTGAGATAAACACTGATTCCAAATCTCCTTCTTGCCTTGATATGCTGATAACGGGCACGCCCGCCGCGGCAAAAAGCGTTGCGATTTCGCCCGCGTTTTTTTCCATATCGTAAATGGAAAGAGTATTGAAGGGCAAAATTTCAAATTGGTATGGTTTGAAATTGTCGATAAGCACGTTTACAGCGCTCTTCATCTCTGCAACAACAACCTTATAGAAGGGGCGCGCAAGATTATCAAGTTCCGCACCGCGGATTTCACGCAGCAGTTTCCCGCGCTCCATAATCCCGTAGGCACTGGCCGTTTTGCTTAGTTCCGCCAGCAGATGCGAAGAAATCAGTATGGTGATTTTTCTTTCCGAGTTTAGTTTTGTTATCAGTTCGCGGAATTCATAAATGCCGGTTGGATCCAATCCGTTGACAGGTTCGTCAAGCACCAAAATTTTGGGATCGCCGAGCATTGACATAGCAATCGCAAGACGCTGTTTCATCCCAAGTGAAAAGTTTTTGGCTGGGAGTTTGTCATCGGGATTCAGCCCCACAAAACGCAGCTCTTCGCGCAATTTTTCATCGTCTTTTATGCCTATGGAAAGAGCCGTTGCTTTCATATTGTTAAATGCGGATAAATAAGGAATAAAGGAGGGCTGGTCAATGATTGAACCGATACTTTCTCTTTGTGAGCGTAACTGCTGTGCGGCAGAAACTCCGTTTATGGACACTTCGCCGCTGTCGGGAGAGGCAAGACCGAGAAGAATCCTTATCAGTGTTGTTTTACCTGCGCCGTTGCGACCGATAAGTCCGTAGATTTCGCCATCGTTTATGGTGAGATTTACGTCATCTAAGATTTTTCTCCCGCCGTATGATTTATTGAGTTTGGTCGTTTGAATAACTGCCATTTTTCACCTCAAAATAATTATAACACAGCGAGTATTAAATATCCATTAAATCGTTTAGGAAATTAATCTGCAAACCGATTTAGCAATATTTTAATAAACATAGAAGACATCACCGACGCAACGCTTAAAATTATCAAACTACGCCGGAAATTTGTAATTGACTTTTGAAACAATTATGGATAATATAATCTCTGCATCTGCATTCCTGTTTTTGGGTTCGACGACGAGCAAGCGGAGGCAGAATCACTTGTTCGGATATTTGCACAGCGCGGCAAAGCCGCTGCGCGGGACACGGCATTCCCATCATTGGCAGTTGGCTGACGCATTGGCAGTTGGCTGACGAGCGAGTGAAGCAAGAAATAACAGCATTTGCGAATGTAGTTTAGTGGTAAAACAGCAGCTTCCCAAGCTGCGGTTGTGGGTTCGATTCCCATCATTCGCTCCATAAAAATCCGCGACTTTGCCGCGGATTTTTTATATCAATAACAATGGCAATTTTTAATATGCGGCGGCAGTTGAGCGGTAAAACAGCCGTTTCTTTGTTTGCTTTGACTTCATATTGCGATATGACGGATAAATCGGTTGATTTTTTTTGGAGTATAACTTATAATCTCACTAATTTATAGCGCATACGCGCGGAGTTGATAATGTATAAACCTGTAGACACAAATTTAAATTTTGTAGAAAGAGAAAAAGAAGTTTTGGCTTTTTGGAAAGAAAACGATATTTTCCAAAAGAGCGTTGACAAAAACGAAGGTCGTGAGGTCTTCAATTTTTACGATGGCCCTCCGACTGCAAACGGCAAGCCTCACGTAGGGCATATTCTCACCAGATCGATGAAGGATTTGATTCCGAGATATAAGACAATGAAGGGCTATCACGTGCTTAGAAAAGCCGGCTGGGACACCCACGGACTTCCCGTCGAACTTGAAGTTGAAAGACAACTTGGCATGGACGGCAAAAAGGATATAGAAAAATACGGCATCGAACCTTTTATCAAAAAGTGCAAAGAATCCGTTTGGAAATACACCGATGAATGGCAAAAAATGTCGGACCGCTTGGGATACTGGGCGGATATGGAAAACCCGTACGTCACCTACAGCGACAATTTTATCGAGTCCGTCTGGTGGGCGTTACAGTCAATTTACGACAAAGGACTTATCTATAAAGGTTACAAAATCGTGCCGTACTGCCCGCGTTGCGGAACGGCTCTTGCTTCGCACGAAGTGGCGCAGGGCTATAAGGACGTCAAAGAGATGTCCGTATACGTCAAATTTAAAGTGAAGAGCGAAAAAAACGTCTATTTCCTTGCCTGGACAACCACTCCTTGGACGCTTCCCAGCAACGTTTCTCTTTGCATGAACGCTAACGAAGATTATACCCGCATTAAGGTTGGCAAAGAGGAGTTTATCCTTGCCGACGCGCTGATCGGGAAACTTTTTGAAGAAGGAACTTTTGAAAAGATTGCCACCCAAAAGGGCAGCGAATACGAATATACGGAATATGAACCGCTGTTTAGTTATAAAAGCGGCGCAAAAGAAAAGGCTTTCTATATTACAAACGACGACTACGTCACCCTTACCGACGGCACCGGCGTTGTGCACATCGCGCCCGCATTCGGCGAGGACGACAGCAGAATAGGCAAGCGTTACAATCTGCCTTTCGTGCAAATGGTGAACGACCGCGGTCTGTTTATTGACGCTGTTACCGATTTCAAGGGTATGTTTGTCAAAGATGCCGACAAACTCATCATTGAAAAACTGGACAAGGAAGGCAAACTGTTCAAACAAGAAATGTTTGAACACTCTTATCCTTTCTGCTGGCGTTGCGACACTCCGTTGCTTTATTACGCCCGCAGCAGTTGGTTTATTAAGATGACCGCCGTACGGGACGAACTCCTCAAAAATAATGCCTCCGTCAACTGGATTCCTCCGACAATCGGCACCGGACGTATGGGCAACTTCCTTGAAAATGTTGTGGACTGGGGTATTTCCCGCGAGCGTTATTGGGGGACTCCGCTTCCCATTTGGGTTTGCAACAAGTGCGGAAAAATCCACGTTATCGGCTCAAAAGAAGAATTGAGAAAATGCGGTAATCTCGACCGTGACATCGAACTGCACCGTCCTTATATTGACGAAGTCAAATGGGAATGCGAGTGCGGCGGAACCTACGAGCGCACCCCCGAAGTGCTTGATTGCTGGTTCGACAGCGGTTCTATGCCTTTTGCACAATGGCACTATCCTTTTGAAAATCAAGAACTTTTTGAAAAGGAATTCCCTGCGGATTTCATTTCCGAAGCCGTTGACCAAACGCGCGGATGGTTTTATACCCTTGAAGCCATTTCCACGCTCTTGTTTGACAAAGCACCGTTTAAGAACTGCTTGGTTTTGGGGCTTGTCAACGACAAAGACGGCGTGAAGATGAGCAAACACAAGGGCAACGTGGTTGATCCTTGGAGCATTCTCGACAAACAGGGTGCGGACGCAACGAGATGGTATTTCTACACCGCAAGCGCACCTTGGCTGCCTTCGCGTTTCTCGGGCGAAAACGTCAGCGAATCGCAACGCAAATTCATGGGCACTTTGTGGAACACCTACGCGTTTTTTGTGTTGTACGCCGATATAGACAATTTCAACCCGACCGAACACAATCTTGCGGGACAGCGTTTGACCATAATGGACAAATGGATTTTGTCGGAACTGAACAGCCTTATCAAGTTTGTTGATGAGGGATTGAATGAATACAAAGTCACCGAAACGTCAAGGGCGATAGCCGAGTTTGTGGACAAACTGTCCAACTGGTACGTGCGCCGTTCAAGAGATCGTTTCTGGGGCAGCGAAATGAGCGCAAGCAAAGAGGCTGCGTACACAACTTTGCATACGGTGCTTACAACACTTAGCAAATTGATTGCACCCTATGTTCCGTTCCTTGCCGAAAATATGTACCAAAACTTGGTGCGTACATTTGACAAAACTGCTCCTATATCCGTACACTTGTGTGATTTTCCGATTGCAGACGAGCGTTGTATCGACAAGTCGCTTGAAAACGGTATGGAAGACGTGCTGAAAGTGGTTGTTTTGGGCAGAGCGGCGCGCAGTAAAGTCAACCTTAAAAACCGCCAGCCGTTGAAACGCCTGATTTATAACGGAAAAACCGAATTGAGCGACGATTTGAAAGCACTTGTCGAAGATGAACTCAACGTCAAAGATTTGGAAATCTCCGACGGAAGCGCGAGTTATATAAATTACGAAATCAAGCCGCAACTTAAAACCTTGG
This sequence comes from uncultured Bacteroidaceae bacterium, assembly GCA_964367645.1. Lineage (GTDB taxonomy): Bacteria > Bacillota > Clostridia > Christensenellales > CAG-917 > RGIG4097. Next base: position 4,841 of record CAYIYN010000058.1, on the reverse strand, counting down.
GACCGAAATACGGTTCACTCCTCGGGAAAATACGCGAAATTTTGAGTGATACAGAACTGGAAATCATTGCGGCAGTCAAAAACGGCGGCAGATTTAAACGCATAATTGACGACAAAGAAGTCGACCTTGGCGAAGAAGATTTGCTCATATCCGTGCACAACAAAGAAGGTTTCTCGGCGGAGTCCGACGGAGATACTACCGTCGTGTTGGACACTTCTCTGACTGACGAACTTATCTTTGAAGGCTCGGAAAGAGAAATAATAAGCAAGATTCAAACAATGAGAAAAGAAGCGGGATTTGAAGTCACCGACCATATAACCGTAGGATATAAAGCGGAGGGCATAGCGCTTAAAGTTTTCAAAAACGGCGATTTTAAAAAGGATGTGCTTTGCGACAAACTGGACGAAAAACTTGACGGCTACGTGAAGTCTTGGGACATCAACGGCGACAGTGTCATAATATCCGTTAAGAAGAGATAAAATGCTTACAGCGAAGGATTGGTCGGATTATGAGGTGATTGCAACAGGCGACGGCGAAAAGCTGGAGCGCTGGGGTGATTTGATTTTGCTCCGTCCCGATCCGCAGGTAATCTGGCATGCAAAAAAACCTCTGCGCGAATATGACTGCATAAACGCCGTGTACGAGCGCAGCACAACGGGCGGAGGAGCTTGGACACACGTGAAAGACGTTCCGTCGGATTTCACTGTTAGTTGGAAAGATTTGACTTTCAAATTGAAGCTGATGGGATTCAAACACACCGGACTTTTTCCCGAACAGGCTGTCAACTGGGCGCGAATGAGTGAACAGATTCAGGCGGCAGGCAGAGAAATCTCTGTGCTGAATCTCTTCGGATATACGGGAGCGGCGTCCGTTGCGTGCCTCAAAGCGGGTGCAAGCGTGTGCCACGTTGACGGGGCTAAGGCAATGGTTGAGCGTGCCGGAGAAAACGCAAAACTCACGGGAGTGGAAAACGGAAAAATCCGCTATATCGTGGACGATTGTTTCAAGTTTTGTCAAAGAGAAATCCGACGCGGCAAACACTACGACGCAGTCATACTCGATCCTCCCAGTTTTGGCAGAGGTCCAAACGGTGAGAAATGGAAAATCGAAGAGGGAATATCGGAACTAATGGAACTTGTGAACGCACTTCTTTCGGACAATCCGCTCTTTGTGTGCCTAAACAGTTATACCACTGGGCTACAACCGGGTGTTATGGCAAATATATTGAAGTTGACACTGCCGAAAGGCGCAAATATCAGTGCAGATGAGATAGGTCTGCCGACACGCGAAGGGTTGGTGCTACCACAAGGTTGCACCGCATACGCAACGTTTTAAACTATGGACTATAAAGATATAAAAATACTTTTTGAAGATAATCATCTTTTGGTGGTGCTAAAGCCGCCGTACGTGCCTGTGCAGGCGGATGAGAGTGGCGACGACGATATGTTGACTCTGCTAAAACGTTATCTTGTGGAAAAATATGACAAACCGGGCGACGCGTTTCTCGGTTTGGTGCATAGATTGGACCGTCCGACGGGCGGCGTTATGGTATTTGCCAAAACGTCAAAATGTGCGTCAAGGCTCAGCGAACAGTTGAGAGATGGCGAAGTCGAAAAGAAATACCTTGCCATTGTGGAAGGAACTCCCCGGGAGAGAGGTGAAAAACTTATAAATTACCTTAAAAAATCCCCCGATAACAATGTCCGAATTGTGCCGCAACTTGAAGATGGCGCAAAATATGCCGAACTTGACTACAAAGTTTTGTCTTCAAAAGACGGAATGAGCCTTATAGGTGTCAATCTCGTCACAGGCAGAGGTCACCAAATACGCGTTCAAATGGCAAATTTAGGAACTCCGATTGTCGGTGACTGTCGCTACGGCAACGGCGAAAAACTCAAACTCCCGCTATGTCTGTGGGCGAGCGAACTTCGTTTTGCCCACCCAATCAGCGGCAAACAAATGGTGTTTAGGGTATACCCTCCTGACGAGGAGCCTTGGACCCGTTTTGAAATGGACAGATTTTTGTCCGTTACAATAAAAAATAGTTAGGAGTTTGAATTATGGAAATGATTTTAAAAACGCTCGGTGACGTCATACGCGGACTTGCGCATGATATACCCGACCATACGGCTGTAAAATACACCACCCGCGACTTTGAACGATCTTGGGCGGAAATTAATGAAGAAACTGATAAAATAGCAAAGGGATTTATGGCGCTCGGCGTGAAGAAGGGCGACAAAGTTGCAATTTGGGCAACAAATATCCCCGAATGGATACTTACACTTTTAGGCGCGGCAAAATGCGGCGCGATACTCGTCACCGTCAACACCAATTATAAAGTTTTTGAAATGGAATATCTGCTCCATCAGTCGGACACAAACGTGCTCGTTTTGATGGGCGGCTTCAAGGACAGCAATTATGTTGATATCATGTATAAATTGCTGCCCGAACTTAAAAATTCCAAGGATGGCGAAGTCAACGCAAATTCTTTGCCCTTCCTTAAACGCGTTATATTCGCAGGCGAAGGAACGCCCGACGGAATGATGAATTTCAAAAAACTTTACAAGTTGTCCGAAAGCGTTTCCAATGAAGAATACGCTGAGCGCACCGCGTCGCTTGACCCGTTTGACGTCACAAATATGCAGTATACGTCGGGCACGACCGGTTTCCCCAAGGGCGTAATGCTCACGCACTACAATATCATCAACAACGGCAAGACCATAGGCGACGGAATGGCGTTTACAAACGAAGACAGTCTTTGCATTTGCGTGCCTATGTTCCATTGTTTCGGGCTTGTGCTTGCTATGATGGCTTGCATTACTCACGGTACAACAATGATTCCCGTTGAGGCATACAGTCCCGTAACCGTTATGAGTGCGCTGTCAACCGAGCATTGTACGGCGGTTCACGGAGTGCCAACAATGTTTATCGCAATGCTTGAGCATCCAACCTTTGACCAGTTTGATTTTTCGACGTTGAGGACGGGCATAATGGCAGGTTCACCTTGCCCGATTGAGGTTATGAAAAAGGTTCTCAACAAGATGAACATGCGCGACATCGTAATCGTTTACGGACAAACCGAAGCCTCTCCCGGGTGCACAATGACCACCACAAGCGACAGTATCGAAAAACGCGTCAGCACCGTTGGAAGAGCCTTCCCCGGAGTTGAATGTAAAATTATCGACATCGCAACGGGCAAGGAAGCCGCGGTTGGCGAACCGGGCGAATTGGTCGCGCGCGGGTACAATCTTATGAAAGGCTATTACAAAATGCCCGAAGCCACCAAACAGGCAATCGATAAAGACGGTTGGTTGCATACAGGCGACCTTTGCACCGTGGACGAAGAAGGATATTATAAAGTCGTCGGTAGGATAAAAGATATGATTATCCGCGGCGGTGAAAATATTTATCCCAAAGAAATAGAAGAGTTTTTGTACACTTGTGACAAAATCAGCGACGTTCAAGTCGTCGGAGTGCCGTCCAAAACCTACGGTGAAGAAGTTATGGCGTGCGTCATCTTGAAAGAAGGCGAAACTATGACCGAACAGGAAGTGAAAGACCTTGTAAAAGCCAATATGGCACGCTACAAGGTGCCGAGTTACGTCCGTTTTGTATCTTCGTTCCCAATGAACGCCGCGGGCAAAATTATGAAGTACAAAATGCGCGAAGAAGCCATTGAAGTGTTGAAACTTCAGGAAGCTGCAAACATTGAAACGGCATAAGGGAGGTTGTTATGAAACTTTGTTTTTCTACGATAGGATGTCCGGATTGGCGACTTAACGACATAGTGTCAACGGCTAAGGACCTTGGATACAGCGCCGTTGAAATACGCGGAATCGGAAATGAAATGTATGCGCCCAATATTCTTGCATTCAATGAAAATTATGCAAAAACGGAGCAACTATTAAGCAGGACGGGCGTGAAAATCGCCATGCTGTCATCCGGAGCCGCGCTTGCAAATCACAATGACAGCGATGCGATAAAGGAAGCTAAAGCCTATATTGACCTTGCAAAAAAATTGAAAACTCCTTATGTGAGAGTGATGAGCACCGATAAACCGTATTTCGACGGAGGCGATATTGAACTTTGCAAACGCTCCTATGCCCAAATCGTTGAATATGCTGAAGGCAGCGGTGTGACTCCTTTGATGGAAACAAACGGCTTGTTTGTGGATACAGCAGCACTAAGAGATTTTCTTGACGACGTCGGCGGAAACGGCGGCGCGCTTTGGGACACACATCATCCCTACCGCTACGGCGACGAGCCGATTTCAAAAACGGTTGACAACTTGGGCGGCCGTATAAAATATGTACACCTTAAAGACAGTGTTGTCGAAAAGGGCAAGGTGGCATACCGAATGATGGGTTACGGCGACATACCGTTGGAGGAAATCGTTCAAACACTCAAAGATTCCGGGTACGACGGCTATTACACTTTTGAGTGGGTAAAACGTTGGAACGGCGAACTTGAAGATGCAGGCATTGTGTTTGCACACTATGCCAACTATATGCACCGTTTTTAGACAGACAAAGCAGTTCGTCAAAAACAGCGCATGTGTTGCTTTTGTGAAACTGCAAGAAGCACGCTAAAACCGGTATTAGCCGAATTTTGGTGTAATGTAAAATCATGCTAAAACCGGTATGAGCCGCATTTTAGTGTAATGTAAAATCATGCTAAAACCAATAAGCAACTTACATTTGTAAATCAACCAGATAAATACGGCATCAAAAAGATGCCGTATTTTTTAATTAAATTTAGCCGTTTTTTGCCACGAAGTATTTGTCGGTTTCAATACGCTCGTGAATTTTTTTGAGATATTCAACCTCTGCATATTCTCTCTC
>CAYIYN010000057.1:0-10165 GCA_964367645.1 uncultured Bacteroidaceae bacterium | reverse complement strand
TCGTAGTGAACGGTATAGATCGCCTCCCCGAGGGCGGCGAGGGGAACCGAAAGCGTCAGGAACGGCTCCCCGTTCCGGGAAAAGGTCACGGGGTACGTCGGCGCGCCCTCCTGCGCGAGCGGGAGCACGAGATACGGTTTATCACAGATCCACTCCATAGCGGTTCTCCTTGATCGGCGGGTTTTTCCTCATTATACAACAAACGCCCGCCAATTACAATAGCGGACGTTTAATATTTTGAGTGTCCTTTTAACGCAACACCGTTGTTTGGTGTCGATATACGTTTTTATTTAACTTTTTTTGGCATGAGAGCAAGACCTTGTTTTACATAATACAGTGCAAAGAACAACCCCACTACTCCCACTATCGCAATTGAGCACCAAATCAATTCCCATGGCACATCGTTGCCTGTTTTTGCGTTTTCCCACATTGTGATGGCAGCGAAAGTTCGTTGAGCAAAATCACGCATAACGCCAAGTTGATCGGTGTCTGTTGGGTAGCGGCGCTCGTCTTCAAAGAAGGACATATCCCACTTTCCAAAGTCGTTTTCGGCAATTTCCTCTTCGGTTAGTTCGTAGGCATATTCGCTTTCAAGAAGATAATCATAAACGTCAGCATTAACGTCGTATTCTCCGTTGCCGTCGGTTGCAAAAACAAAGTTACCTTCTGTGTCAAGCGTAAATTCACCGCCCTCGCCCACGTATGAAAACATCATTTTTTCACGTGCGACTCCGCTTGTGTATCCAATATAAACCGAGTTGTAAACAGCGTTTTCGGGGCGGTTCATAAAGTCGATAAACATAACCGCCGCAAGTTTATTGGGAGCGGTTTTGGGCACTACCCAGCCGTCAAACCAAATGTTTCCGGTGGGGTGTCCGTCGCTGTCTGTCGGCACGAAATAATCGAGGGTGTAGTTGTCTTGCTCGCCCGTTCTGGGATTGTAGTAGAGATTTTCCTCGTCATAACTTTCCTCGATTGCCCAAAGAGCGTCGCCCGACCAAGCAAGGTCAACGTAGACGATTTCATTCAGCATATCGTCTTTACCAAAGTCCACTTCGTATCCCGAAAGGTGTTTGCGCTGTGCGGTAAGGACGTCTTCGGCAGCATTAAGGAGAGCGTCATCGGTGCAGTTTATAAGTTCGGCAACGGATTTATCTTCATAACCGGCGGGAAGCAGACCATAGTCGCGCATATACATTACGGCAGCGACGTAGGTGTCGCGCACGCTGTCCTTGACCAGAATCATATTTTCAAGATTTTCGCTGCCGCTTTTGTTCCAGAGCATTCCCCAACCGGTTGCCAAATCCTCTTCGGTGACATACTTGACATTGTAAAGTATCCCGACGGTGCCCACCATATACGGCACCATATAGTCCACCATATTGCCCTCGCCATCTCCTGTTGAAATTCCGTTGAATTCGGTTTGGATAGAGGAGGCGACAGACGGTTCTGTGTAAGACATATTGCCGTCTTTCAGTGTGACAAGGTCGAGGCTGTTTTCGCCGAATTCTCTGCCGTCATACTGAGTCACGAGTTCACTCAAATTTGCAAGTTTGCCGTTTGCCATAAGTTTTTGTATGGCGTATTCGCTGGGGCAGATAAGGTCAACGCTGTTGGCGTCGTCGTTTAATACCTTTGTCAACATAGTTTCGTTGGTATCATAAGTGGTGTAGACGATTTTGAGCGCGTTTCCTGTGACCATTTCATAGTATTCGGTAAAAGCGTCTAAACGGCTCGTTTCTTCGCTTTCATCGATATAGTCTTCCCAGTTGTATACAACAAGAATATCCACCTGCTGTTTATCCGCTCCGCCGCTGCAGGCAGTTAAAAATACGGGAAGAAGCAGGGTGAATAAGAGGATGATTGCCGTTAAAAACAATTTACGCTTTGACATCTTCTTTGTCCTCCTTTTTCTTGTTTTTGGCTCTATAAAGCGCGCCGAAAAGCACAATCGCCAGCACAATCACAAAAATTATCGAGAATATGGCATACCAGAAAGGCTCCAATCCTTGAACGCGCGCATCGGAATAGATATACGTTGACAGGGTGTCAATGCCCGTTGCCGCGCCTTTGTTTATCTGCGTGATGACAAAATCGTCAAGAGAGATTGTAAACGCAAGAGCAAATCCGCTAATTATGCCGGGTGTCATCATAGGGAAGATAACTTTGAGCATTGCTTTAAACGGGTTTGCGCCAAGATCCAACGCCGCTTCGTAAATATTCGGGTCCATGCTTTCGAGTTTCGGCAACACGGACAGCACAACGTAGGGAGTGCAGAATGCGATATGCGCAATCATAAGTCTGGCATAACCTTCGGCAAAGCGACAAGTCACAAAGAAAATCATAAACGACACCGCCATTACGATTTCACTGTTGATTATCGGCAGTTGGTTGACCGCTTCAACACTTCGGCGGGAGCGTCTTCCAAGGGCAAAAATGCCAATCGCCGCAAAAGTGCCGATTATCGTCGCGCTTACAGATGACACCGACGCGATAAGGAACGTGTTCCCAACCGCCTCCCAAAGTGCTTCGGATTTATCCGACTCGAAAATCGCAACGTAACTCGAAAAGGTGAATCCATCGTCAAAACTGAAAGTTGACGTGCCCGAGAACGAATATATCAAAATGAAGACTATCGGCGCGTAGAGAAGGGCGAGGACGGCAAACAGATATGTTTTTCCGATTATTTTCTTTACCATAGCGACCTCCCCAGACTAGCGTCTTTGTTATAGCGGTTCATCAAGAAACTGGAAACAAGCACAAACGCGAGCATAACCAAACTCATAACCGAGCCGACACCGTACATATCTTGCGAAAATTTAAGGGCAATCGAGTCGCCAAATAGGAATATCTTGCCGTTTGAAAGCAGCTGAGAAATGGCGTAGGTCGAAATTGTGGGGATAAACACCATTGTGATACCCGAGATTATGCCGCTCTTTGACAAGGGAAGTACGGTCTTCAAAAACACCGTTGCATCGTCTGCGCCCAAATCTTTTGCCGCTTCTTCATAACTGCGGTCGATGCCTGATAGCACCGTATGCAGAGGCAAAATCATAAAAGGCAGATAGTTGTAGACCATACCAAACAGTACCGTGCCCATACCGAGTTCGATTCCTAAAGAGATAAATATTGCTTTGGTGGCAAGGGTTCTTATTAGGAAATTTACCCACATAGGCAGCACGAACAGCAAAATCAGCACTCGCCCGCCGTTGTGACTTTTTGAAAGTATATACGCAGCGGGGTAGCCAATAAGCAGGCAAAGCGCCGTGGTAACAATGCCGACAAACAGGGAGTTTCCCAAGACGTATAAAGAACTGCGCGAGGTGAAAAATATGCGGAAGTTCTCAAAGGTGAAAGCCCCGTCGCCGTCCAAAAAGGCGTAGACGAGTATCATCACCAAAGGTATGATTACAAAAATGAGCATGAAAAGCACGTAGGGGTAACTGAATACCTTTTTTGTAATCTTAAATTTTTTCAAAAAAGACTTCATTGATTACTCCTTTGTGTTATTTGCGTCGTTATCCGTATCGGCATTGACTTTTTCGCCGACTTCGTTTTCTTCGTTTTCCGCCAAAAGTTCAGCGTTGCTCTCGGCGATTTCTTGTGCGATTTCGTCTGCCAGTTCTTGAGCCAGTTCGGTGTCAACGTCGTCGTGAACAACTTCGGGCACTTCTTCAACTTCGATATCCGCAACTTCGCGCATTTCAATCAGAATTTTGTTTGCGGCAATGTTTATGCCAACGCGGTCGCCTTTCAGCCAGTCGTCGTCGGTGTCAACAAAAAATTCATAATAATCGTCTGTTCTGACTATGCACTGATAATAACTGCCTTTGTAAATCGAACTGACAACGGTTGCGCCGATTGTTCCGTCGGTTTCGTCGTCCGTGATTTCAACGTCGTCAAAGTCAACTTTGACCGTGACGGGCGCACCCGAAGGCAAGTCGCAGTTACATTCAAATTCGCCTCCGCAGATAAGCACGTGGTTTTCATATGACATTTCCGTTTCAATTTCGTTGATGATGCGCGCTTTTCGCATAATGTGAAGGTCGAAAGGCTTGATATAAAGCCCCACGGTTTCGCCGATATCATAGCAAGCAGTGTCGTGTGCGATGAGTTCGTTGCCTGCTGCAAGAAGGGTGATTTGATAGTGGTCGCCCTTGAAAACGCAGGAAAGAACTTCCGCTGTAAGTATCGTTCTCTTGTCGTCAGGGCTCTTGATTTTGAGGTCTTCCGGACGGATTATGACGTCGATAGGCTCGCCTTTATGGAATCCGCTGTCCACGCATTCAAAGACGGTGTCGCAAAATTCAACCCTATAATCACAAATCATCGTGCCGGAAAGAATGGTACTTTCTCCGATAAAGTCGGCAACGAAGGCATTTGCGGGCTCATCGTAAATTTTTTCAGGAGATGCAATTTGCTGAATGACGCCGTCACGCATAACAACAACCTTGTCGGACATGGTGAGTGCCTCTTCTTGGTCGTGAGTGACGTAGATAAAGGTTATGCCCAGTTTCTCGTGCATATTCATAAGTTCCAGTTGCATATCCTTTCTCATCTTCAAGTCGAGAGCGCCCAAAGGTTCGTCAAGAAGGAGAACCTGCGGCTCGTTGACGAGAGCACGCGCTATCGCAACACGCTGTTGCTGACCGCCTGAGAGGGAAGAAACGTTGCGGTAGCCATAGTCTTCAAGGTCTACCATTTTGAGCGCATCGTTGACTTTTTCTTTTATTTCGGCTTTTGTATATTTGCGGAAAAGTTCGATCTCTTCGCCTTTTTTGTTGGTCTTTGTGCCGTTGGAAATAACTTTCAGTTTGAGCCCGAAAGCGATGTTCTTAAAAACGTTAAGATGAGGGAATAGTGCATAACGCTGGAAAACCGTGTTGACTTTTCTAAGATGCGGGGGAGTGTTTGTGATGTCCTCTCCGTCAAAAATAATTCTGCCGTTTGTCGGCATTTCAAAGCCGGCTATCATGCGCAGAGTTGTCGTCTTTCCGCAACCCGACGGGCCGAGCAAAGTCACAAATTCGCCGCGTTTGATGACCAAACTGGCGTTCTTTACCGCGTCATTGTTTCCGTACGATTTGGTAAGGTTTTTCAACTGAATGATTGTTTGTTTGTCTGCTGTCATAGTTCTCCTTTGGATTTCACTTTTATACGGCTGATTTATCCTTTTATCGTATACGGCAGATGCCGATTATACCTTTATAACGCGCGTTCACGTGCGTGCGCACCATTTTGAAGTTTTTTGACCTGCCAATTAGGTGCAATTTCATACAATTTTTTCACATTCGGCACGCTGTCAGCACGCCGTTATTCGCCTTAAAACGTCGGGGGAGATGCAATCCAAAGCACCACGGCTTTTTCGGTGGTACGGTTTTCAAGACTGTGCACTTTTGCCGACGTAAAATAAAACACCTCACCCTTTTTGACGGTGTACGAGGCGTTTCCTATATGCAAATGGATTTTTCCCGAAAGGACGTACCCAAACTCTTCGCCTTCGTGCGGTACGTCATCGGATAGCGACGTGTGAGGCATAATTGTCACCCTTATAGGCTCCATTTCATTTTTTTGAGCGTTGGGAACGAGCCACTCGATTTTGTGCTCGTCTGAAAGTTTTTCAATAAACTCCGCTTCGGTAAATACGACCTTTTCTTCTTTTTCGTCGCTGAAAAACGAGGCGGGAGTTGTGCCAAGTGCCAAAAGTATGTCCTCAAGCGTGGCAATGGACGGAGAAGTCAGTTCGTTTTCAAGTTGCGAAATATATCCTTTTGTCAGTTCGCATCTGTCGGCAAGTTCTTCCTGCGTCAGATTTTTTTGAAGACGCAGTCTTTTTATCTTGATACCCAGTTCCATAATTCCTCCTGCGCTTTCCACGTGCTTTGCAGTTTAGCCTTCCTAAACTTTTGCCCCTGTTTAGGCAAAAATTACTGCAAGTTTAGCGAGTATCGCAATTATAAGTCAAAAGTTTAGTAATACTAAACAATATTATGAAAGCATTATATAAATTCCAAAGCGCATGTGTCAACCTTTTCACCGTATTTTTTTTGATGATTTTTAAGTTTAGTTACACATTGACAAAAATCGGTTTTTTGCGTAGAATGAATTCAAACAAATATTCTTTGGGCGGGTATATCCCGACCGGTGGTAATGCCGCAATTAGCGGACAAGTCCAACAGCCCCAACAGCCGATGCGGTGAGATTCCGCAACCGCCTGTAAAGTCAGACTGGGAAAGAATTAAAATCGCGTAATCGGCGGTTTTTATGCGCGTATATTGCGCGGAATTTTCCTTCGTTTGAGCATGCTTTCGGAGGTTTTTTTATGCATAAAATCAAACCAAACGTAGACGCTCTTAGGGGAGTTATGGACCATAAAACAAAAACAAGCCGTAACGGCGGTATTGAAGTGACGGCTGAAAAGACCGAATCAAACGGTTGTTGTTTTGAAAACGTAGAAGAAAATAAAAAATCAAACGTAGAAATAAGCGCATCGCCCGATAACGCTTGTAAATTAAAAAATCCAGAAGTTGATTCAGACTTAAACATTAAATCTAAATTGCAGTTCAAAATGGCTGCTCGCACGGTTGCCTATACCGGCATTTTGACGGCTCTTGTTATGCTGTTGACGATGTTCGGTTTTGGGGCGGGGCAGTTTTATTTCAATATAGGCGACACCTTGATACTTATTTCGGCGGCAATTTTCGGACCGATACCCGCAATGATTGCAGGAGGGATAGGGTCGCTTTTTGCTGATATGGTGCTTTATCCTGCCACAATGGTATTCAGCTTGGTTATAAAAGGAACAGAAGGTCTTGTTGCGGGATTACTTTTTAGATTGATTGATAAATATATAAAGAATAAAACTATTTTATATGTATCGAGCGCGGCTGGTATGTTGTTTTCAACCGCGATAATGATGACAGGCTATTTTGTCTGCCAAACGTTTCTTTACGGCACTTACGCAGCGGCTCTTGTCGCATTGCCTTTCGACGCGGTTCAAGCATCGGTTTCAACCGCTCTTGCATTCGTCATTCTGTATCCTCTAAAATTTATCAAATACAAAAATAAACTGAAAATTAAATAGGCTGAAGACGTAAAAAACCGCACTTTCTTATTCACCGGCAAAATACTCCAAATAAATTTGAATAAATTAAGATTTTCACTATTCTTCAAAATGCACAAGTTCTATGCCCGATTCTTTGATCAGTTGCATGCTGAATTCATCGGGGTAGGGATGTTTGTAAACAATCTTTTTAATGCCACTGTTGATGATAAGTTTTGTGCATATGGTGCAGGGTTGATGAGTGACGTAAAGTGTCGCACCTTCAACCGACACTCCAAGTTTTGCCGCCTGAACGATTGCGTTTTGCTCCGCGTGAACGGCATAGCACACTTCCGCACGCGTTCCGCTTGCGATTCCCAGTTTGTCGCGCAGGCAATAGCCTTTTTCACGGCAGGTTTCAATTCCGCTCGGTGCACCGTTATAACCTGTGGTTAAAATACGCTTATCTTTGACTATTATCGCACCCACAGCGCGTTTTTCTCTTGCGCAACTGGTCCACGTGGCGACAAACTCCGCCATATCCATAAATCTTTTATCCCACTTGTCCATCATTCCTCCGCTCCAAACGCTTGCCGTTTTATCTTTTGTGCGCCTTAAATATTCGCGCACGTGTTTTATTATTTGCTTTAAAGCGCAGCAAAAAACACTTGCTTCAGGCGCACATTAATATTATCATACATCTATGCCTATCTCAACAATCTTTTCCATAAAAATGTAAATTTCGTGGCACAAAGCCTTGACATCTGGCAGACGAAAATATAGAATGATAGCAATCAAGCACGATGAGTGCTAAAATATAAATAAATAAATAAAAATTCGGAGGCAACAAAGTATGAAGATCAGACCTTTGTTTGACAAAGTGGTCATCAAGGCATTGGAAAGCAGTGAAAAGACCGCAAGCGGCATAGTTTTGCCCGGTTCTGCACAGGAAAAACCGCAACTCGCAACTGTAATTGCAGTGGGCCCCGGCGGCATAGTTGACGGCAAAGAAATCAAAATGCAAGTAAGCGTCGGTGACACGGTGCTTTACGGCAAATATTCCGGAAGCGAATTCAAAATCGACGGACAAGAAGTTGTGATAGTCCGTCAGGCGGATATTCTCGCAGTTGTTGAATAAGGAGGTAAACTATGGCTAAACAATTTAAATACGGCGACGATGCAAGAAAAGCCTTGGAAATCGGCGTTGACACTCTCGCGAATACTGTAAAAATCACTCTCGGCCCCAAGGGCAGAAACGTAGTTTTGGACAAACCTTACGGAGGTCCGCTTGTCACCAATGACGGCGTTACTATCGCCAAAGAAGTGCAACTAGCCGATCCGTTTGAAAATATGGGCGCAAGCATTATCCGCGAAGTGTCCACAAAGACCAACGACGTAGCGGGCGACGGCACCACCACCGCGGCGGTTCTCGCACAGGCAATCGTGAAAGAAGGGTTGAAAAACGTAGCAGCGGGTGCAAATCCTATCGTCCTCAAAAAGGGAATCGCTTTTGCAACCGACAAAGCGGTTGAAGAACTCAAAAAAATTTCCAAAGACGTTGTCGACAGCAAGTCTATTGCACAAGTCGGTTCAATTTCCGCAAGCGACGAAGAAATCGGCAATTTGATTGCACAAGCAATGGAAAAGGTCGGCAAAGACGGTGTTATTACCATCGAAGAAGGCAAAGCCATGACCACCGAACTTACGGTTGTTGAAGGCATGCAGTTTGACAGAGGATACATCTCCCCTTATCTTGTCACCAACACTGAAAAGATGGAAGCGGATTTGGACAATCCCGTCATTTTAATCACCGACAAAAAAATAACCAATATTCAAGAAATACTGCCTCTTCTCGAACAGGTTCTCAAAAACGGTTTGAAGTTGCTCATCATCTCCGACGACATCGAAGGCGAAGCGCTCACAACGATTATTGTCAACAAACTTAAAGGCGTGTTCAACTGCGTGGCAGTCAAAGCCCCCGGTTTCGGCGACAGAAGAAAGGCGTATCTTGAAGACATCGCAATATTGACCGGCGGCACGTTCATATCTTCCGACCTCGGTTATGAACTCAAAGACGTCACGATTGATATGCTCGGCAACGCAAAATCCGTCAAAGTCGGCAAGGACAACACCACCATTATCGGCGGAGCAGGCAACAGTGCCGACATTGCAGACAGAGTCAAAGCAATCCGCGTACAAATTGCCTCCACCACATCCGATTACGACAAAGAAAAACTTCAAGAAAGAGTTGCCAAACTTGCAGGCGGCGTAGCCGTCATCGGCGTAGGCGCAGCCACAGAAGTTGAAATGAAAGAACGCAAAATGCGCATAGAAGACGCTCTGAATGCAACTCGCGCAGCAGTTGAAGAGGGTATAATCCCCGGTGGCGGAGTCGCTCTGCTCGGTGTTATCCCCGCAGTCAAAAAAGCCTGCGAAAAGTTGGAAGGCGACGTCAAGACAGGTGCGCAAATTGTCATTAAATCCCTTGAAAGCCCTCTGCGCCAAATCGCACAAAACGCAGGAGTGGACGGCGGAGTGGTCGTTGCTGCGATAATGGCAAGCAAAAAAGCAAATTACGGTTATGATGCCACAAAAGACGTCTACTGCGACATGATTGAAGCCGGTATTTTGGATCCTACAAAGGTTGCGCGTTGCGCTCTGCAAAACGCCGCATCCGTAGCAGGAACGCTCGTGACGACCGAAGCACTGGTCACTGATATTAAAGAACCTCAACCTGCTATGCCGGCTGGGATGCCGCAAGGTGGCGACATGTATTAAAACCGCGCTATTTAGCGAATAACTTTGTCAAGCCCCCGTGGCGCAACCCTCACGTACACATAAGTACGCTTCGGTCTGCTCCACAGGGGCTTTTCGCGTTCTTCATCTAAATATCGCGGTTTTAAATTCACTCATATTTGTGAAACAGTCACGTACGCAAAGTACGCTCCTGTCGATTGTGAAGGGGGTTTTCTTGTTTTTCATCTAAATAGACGCGATTTTATACGTAATTTACTCGCACTTGCTCATTACGAAGTTACGAAAATACTCCGAGCGAGAGTGAACACGCACTCTCTAATTACGAAGTTACGAACGCGAGCCGCAGGGCGGCGAGAAAGCGAGTGC
>CAYIYN010000056.1:0-10235 GCA_964367645.1 uncultured Bacteroidaceae bacterium | reverse complement strand
CAACTGTCGTTATATAAAATTAAAGCATAAATTTTCGCGATGTCCCTACTGCCTGCAGCGGATATAAAAATATCGGTAAAATTTGTTAAAAGACGTCTTGCAAAAGCAGGTTTAACACTGATAGCGCAATTCTGACTGTCTTCGCAAAAAAATATTGCCACTAAAACGGCAATAGTTTTTGATTTGCTCAATTGATTTACATTTAGCGTTCCATATAAATTTTCACACGGATATTTGCCCAAATGACTTGTCAAATCATTTTGGTTATTATATAATCGCAAGCGTTGGGTTCGGCGGGAGTAATACTTCCGTTCTTCGACGGCTGATCATCGTAGTTTTGTTTTCTACATCGTTCAACCGTCACCCACGTGAATGTATCGGAGTTTTCAACATCTCCGTTTATATACCGGCATGCATTTGCCTTGAAATGCGCCTGCGCAAGCGGTGCAAAACCTTGGAGAAGTCGCCTAGCTTGGCTTATGGCGCACGACTGGAAATCGTGTAGGCGTTGAAAGCGTCTCGAGAGTTCGAATCTCTCCTTCTCCGCCAGGAAAATGCCCACACACAGGTGGGCTTTTTTATTGAGAAAAAGAGAGATTCGCGGTGCAAAAACTTTGCACCGTCACGCAGTTAAAAACTGCGCCAAACTCTCGAGTACCTCAAGACTGACGCTCGCTTGGTGAGCAAGCTCCCCCGCTTCGCTACTATGCCCTTTGGGCTACGAACTCTCCTTCTCCGCCAGAAGCAGTCGCATTTGAACCCTCGCCAAATATACTATATATTGGTGAGTGGTGCAGTGGGAATTTTAATCAGACAGTAACAAAAAAGTACAGCGAAAAATCATTGTCCTTTTGCTTATCTAAACAACAAAATAGTGTTTTATGTAATAGTGATATTATTTTTTAACAATCACATATGTTCTCTTTTCTTGAATTTCATTATAATGCTGATATATTATTGCTTTTATTGTCATAAAAGTATAAATTTGTCGAACAGATACATAATGGTCATAAATGACATTAGTACTTGCTAATAGTTCGATAAACTTGTCCAGACCGCCAAACTAGATTAAAAAATTCTCATATATTTCTTCATTATTAAGCAAACTTACAAATCTTTCAATCTCACCATATAGATCAAAAAATTTTGACAAAATGCGGCGGCTTGATTTAGAGGTCGTATACATTTACGGCAAAGCTGGCATTGGAAAAACTCGCTATGTAATGGACAAATACGGCGACGAAAATGTCTACCGCATTACGGACTACGACGGCAAACTTTTTGATAACTACAATAACGAGGACATTATAATTTTTGAGGAATTTCGCGGGCAAGTCCGCATAGACATCATGCTCAATTACCTTGATGTTTACCCGCTGCGGCTGCCGGCAAAATACAAAAACAAAATAGCTTGGTTTACAAAGATATTCTTAATAACAAACTTGCCGCTGTCCGCTCAATACAAAAATGTCCAAATGAACACCCCGAAACTTGGAAAGCCTTTCTGCGACGTATACACAATGTTTATAACTTTGATAAAACCGTAAACACAACCTAAAAGAACGACATACGCAAATGGAATAAATCCCCGTTAACGACGAGGATTTACCATTTTGATGATGCTATATTAAAAACTAATTGGTATACAAAATTCACAATACCACTTTTCAACGAGAGTAAATTAATATCGTTCTAATATAGGACACAGATTTTGTCGATTTGCTTATTCTCTTTTTTCACAACCTCATCTATTTCTCCCCAAAACAACCTACTTTTTTTGCCGCGTGCGAATAGTAGGAATTGGTAGTGTGTTGACTGTACAAACGTTTCAATTTTTGCTATAATATTTCAAGGAGCAACGCCGAATGACGAACTCAGAGATTATTTGCAATAAGATTGCCGAACAGTTTATGCTCGGTGATTTTACATTTGAAAATTTATATACAACTACACCGAGTGGAAAGGTTGAAATTTGCGATTGCTTAATAGAGTATCAAGATTACTATCTCGTTTTTCAAGTAAAGGAAAGGGAAACACAGAAGCAACAAGAGAATATCGAAAAATGGCTTGAAAAGAAAGTTTATAAAAAAGCAATCGACCAAATGACAAAAAGCATTGAGCTAATTCAAAATAGTAACAATATTGCTGTTCGGGACAAGCTCGGGAATGAGTGCGTCCTTAGTTCTACCAAAGAATATATTCCTATCGTCGTTTTTGACAATGATGCAGTAAGCGATTACGTAAGAATATATGAGTCATCAAGAATTGGAACGGTAAACATATTCAGTTTGTCTGATTTTGAAAAAGCATTGAACGCGCTGTATACTCCTTTTGAAATAGTTGAATACATACAGCAAAGACAAAACTTATTCAAAGGACTCGGCGTGCCGATTCTCCTTGTCGGAGAAAGAGCGGATGGAGCAACACTACTTGCAAACGCAAATAACGAGGAAGGAGTTGTGGCGTTTTATCAAGAATTTTTAGGCGTTGACAATTCACTCGAAACACGGCAACTATGTGCGGATTTCATGAAAATGCTGAGTATGTATTTCTATAAGCAAATAGAAAAACATCCCAACTATAAAGAAATAGTTTCAAGACTTAGCCAGCTGCCCCGACAAGGCGTGACTTCTTTTATGAAAAAAGTTCATAACATAATCGAATTTGCAGAAAATAAAAAAACGATTGAACCTTATCGGCTCGTTGTGAGAAACATTGACTTCGGGATGCTCTTTTATCCCGTTAGAAAATTTGAGGAAATAACAAATATTGAAATGCTTGCATTTTTTTGTGATTTGTTTTTGCAAGATTGTCAGTTAAAAGGAATTAATCTTACTAAGGTTATACTTGTTGTCGCCTATTTTCACGATGACAATAGTTCAAACCCAATACAGTTAAATTGGGTGTATAGAGAGTATGATAATTTCCCAGATGAGCAATTGATTGAATGCTTAGAAAAGCATAATCCGTGGGGTAAATAAGGCGACGTATTTATGATATTATTGCAATTTGGAAAAAGGGAAAGATTAGAATCACTTAAACAAGGAAAAATATATTTTTCCTCGATAAAATCTTTTCGTGCGATAGAAAAAGAGCAAATGAACAAGGGGCAAGGCGACATAAATGACGGCAAGTTTGTTGTTAAAGCCGACAATGTACAATATTTTCATCCTGTTATAGGTCAACTACTGTTCACTTTGAATAATATTGAAATTCCAATAGATTTTGACGGTAACGAGAATTATCCTGCAATTTGTTTTGCCAAAACGGAAACGAACGAACAAAAACAAATCATATATAGTTTATTGGACTTAGAAAAAATCATTGAGCAGTTTCCGACACACGACGCAATTCTTGTTGTATTTGATGTTGAAAAATTCATTGAAAGGCTAAGAGAATATTTCGGCGAAGCGTTAGTCGCGGAGGAAATAAAGTATTACGACAAGAACAGAATTACGACAGATATCGTGCATTATTTGACTTCAACAGTTACAACTGAAAACAAATACAAAACGGCGTTTGTAAAGGATGTTTTTTTCAAAGACCAACGCGAATTTAGGTGCATATTGAAAGATGGATATAATTGTGACCAAGTATATGATTTGAATGGCGATCTCGATTTTGCCGAAATACTATCAATAGAGGAATTCAAAAAGACTATTATATAAAAATGCGATGTGAATTATATACAGGCGAGATGCAAGTGCCGCGCTATGGAACTCATGCCCGAATATTGCGACATAGCCATCCTCAGAGGGGAGAAGTTCACAGGATAAAAGGCGGAATTAGCAACCTTATAAGCTGTACAAACGTATTATGGCTATGCTATAATAGGTGTATGGAAAAAACGTACAATCATATAGTTCCCAAAGCTTATCAAAAGAGATGGCATACAGATAAAGGACTCAAAAGCGTCTACTATTTTGACAAGGAATTAAATTTAATTAGCCCAGATGGTGGTAATGTGGAAAATAATATGGGTATTGACAAGTATTATATTCTAACACCACAAGACATCAATCTGATAAATCTGCGCGCAGACGACGACGGAAACGAAGTTATTTTCGATCCGACAATTGTAGAGAATTATTTTGACAATGCCGTAGAAACGTATTGGAAATACGTCTTGCAACTTTTTGAGGATGGTGGCAAAATAATTGAGACCCCAATTAGGAAATATTTTGACGCGAATATTGAAAAATGCCCTTGTGGGTTGGGGATAGAGGCTGCAGATCTAACAGGGTTAAAGAGTACGGAATGGTTAAAGGATTTCATAATTACACAATGGGCAAGACGTTTTGAAAATGTAAGCGACAAAATTCTTGAGACAATTGATATTATTAAGGAATATATACTTAAAACGTGCGAGGACGTAACAGAAGCTGAAATCGACAAAGAACTGAAAAATAAAGACTATTTAAGAGCTTTGTGGCTTGCAGGTTTTATTGACTCAAAAAACGGAAAAGAGCATTCATTGCTTGCAATAGTAAAAAGCATACTAAAAGTAAAATTCACTTGTGTGACAATTTTTTCAGATAGCGTAAAGTTTATTTTGTCAGATAATCCGGTGATTTACAACATAGGAAATAATGCAGATGCTTTGCTCGGTGGCGGCTACTATATGCCAATATCGCCGAATACGCTTATTGCATTTTTAGACTGTTCTAAGTGGGGCGTAGCGACTGATGATATTGTTGCGCATAAATCGAATGATAAATTTGTCAGGTATATAAATCGCAAATTGCTAAACCAAGCGGTCGAGCAAGTGGGGTTTTGCAGCCTTGATATTGCCAGCCAAATTGCAGATAAAGATTGTACTGATACAGGGATGAAAGAAATGTTTGATTTGGCAGATTAGAGAGGAAACAAATAGATTGCATAAGGCGACTTTCAAAAAGGAAGTCGCTTTTTTCATGCAAGGAAACAGATTGAATAAAGACAATAAGATTGGCTGTAGAAAGTTAACCGAAAGTCTTTAACTCTCGGCTAACTTGATTCATACTCTCTTTGCAAAATTGTCTTTCTCGTCAAAAACTAAGTGAATGTTAGGGCTTAATGGTTTAATTTCCTTGTATCGTTCTGCCACAATACAGGCGATACCATTTAAGAAAACATACTGTACATTGTCGGAGTGTTTAACAGTAATATGCCCTTGCTTGCGGTCGAATTTGCCTACCTCCACAACTTGCCCGCCATTCTACAAAAATCGACACAATGCGACAAATGCACTGTGTCGATTTTTATGTTTTATTTACAATATGCCTTTTACAACAGTCAACTAATTGTTGATTTTACGGTTGTAAATCCGAGCTTTATCAGAATCTTGTAAAGGATAATATTTACCATCTGCACGTTTTTCTCGCATGTATATAAGATTTACTTTGTCACTAGTATAAAACAAATCTTCTAGCTCTTTCGCTATGTCATTCGAATATTTTGTCGAACGAAACAAATATACCGATTCAGTTAGTTCTTCATAGCTACTATCTTGTTCTTCAAGCCATTCGTAGACATCATCATATGCTGGGTTTTTAAGTTTAGAGTTTTTATCGTAGTTTAAAATATATGTATACATAAACATACCTCCTTATCGCAAAATATAACATATTTTGACAAATTTGTCAAGTCACACCCTCTTTGTAAAATTTCCGTGTTCGTCAAAGACTAAATGCAAGTTAGGGCTTATCGGCTTGTTTTCCTTGTATCGCTCTGCTACGATACAAGAAATGCCATTCAAGAAAACATACTGTACATTATCGGAGTGTTTGACAAGTATATCTCCCTGCTTTCGGACGAGTTCGCTTGGCTCCACCGCCTGCCCGCCAGAAAAATGCCCACACACAGGTGGGCTTTTTTATTGGGAAAAGAGAGAGATTCACGGTGCAAAAACCTTGCACCGTTGCGCAGTTAAAAACTGCGCTGAACTCTCGAGTACCTCAAGACTGACGCTCGCTTGGTGAGAAATCTCCCCCGCTTCGCTACTACGCCCTTTGGGCTACGAACTCTCCTTCTCCGCCAAAAGCAGTCCTGGTTGAACTATAGTTCAGGTGCGGATTTTTTTAGCGTCGCATTTAAATGTCATGATATGCGTTTATATATCAAAAGCGATATAACAGGCTTTCAAAAATTTGACTTTCAAGACTTCGTATTAAAAAACTGACGTAATTTACGTCAGTTTCATAAGTTAAAAATATTATTAAGCAATATATTAATAGGCAATATATTAATAGGCGATATATTATTAGGCAATATATTAACGCAATTTAACTTCTGGGGTGCACTTTGCCGCAGTAGGGGCAGATAATTTCGCCTTTATCGTTTATTTTTGTAATATTGCGATAGTGCATAAGCGCTTCCACTTCCAAACTCAAAAGCCAATTGTTTTTGCTCTTGAATTCTTCTTGCACGATTGGTTTTATCTCAAGGTTTGAAATTTTGGTTTGATAATAACTCTTTTCCGTGACAGGACAGGTAACTCTTTCTATTATCAAACGACAACTTTCACACTCATATCTATCCAGTTCCGCATCATAGGTCAGTTTTGAACTGCAAAACGGACACTCCGCTTTTTCGTCGTCGGTATATATCATTCCTTTCAAAACGTATTGTTGAATACGGCGAAAACTCTCCACGTCCTCTTTGCTCAAACATAGGAGGTTGCCGTTTAGGTAGTCTTCTTCAAACGGCGTCACAATAAAACACTCATCCACGACGTGTTTGTAGCCGAGTTTCATAAGTTCGTCTCTTTTTTTCGGTTCTATGGTTGGAATCATCAAAAGTCGATAACTTTTGTCGCCTTTTTCGATTATAAATAAGATAGCGGTGCTGTTTATCGTCTTTATACAGATATGCCAATTTTTATATGAAAAATTAACGTACAGTTTCTTTATATCAATTATGTCGTCCCTATCCATTTCAAAATTGAAGTTTCCGACAGCGAAAAGTGCAAGCATTTCGCAATAATGGAAATAGTTCGCTTGAATTTGATGAATCGGCACGTCTTCTTCAATCACTTGCGAACCGACGTTCTTTTGCAAATACAGATACAAGTTATAAACCTGATGATAGTCTTTTTGCATCTTGAAAATGTTGGTTTTTCGGATTGCAAGGCTTTTGTTTCTGTTTTTATTTTTGCTGTAAACCGGCGCTTTTAATCGTGGTTGAATGGCGTCATAGATGAAATTTAACTTTGACAAATCGTTTTTTGCCACAGCATAATATTTGCCGAAATCCCTGATATAACCGGTGTGCAACTTCCCCAACGCTAAAAAATAATTCAAATGATTTAATCTTTCCAACAAATTGAGTTCAAGCACTCGGTTGTTGTATATAATCGATTTCAAAATACGCCAGTTTTTGCGTGTGTAACTCATAATTTCGTCAATTATGTTGCAAAAAGCCACATTTTCATAAATGCCGTAGTTATCTTCGTAAACTTTGGTCAACAACTTGATAGGTTTGACACCCTGCCTGTCTATGGTGGAAATCGTTTCGCTGTGTGTTGCCGCGTATTGCAGCGTGTTTTGATTTACCGTGCGCACAGATTCCACAGGCAATACGCTTGTTCCGTCCTTTAAGTGAATTATCGGTTTGGCAAAAATACGCTTTATTGATGAAAGCGTGGACGTAATCCTTTTTATTGTCTTTGTCAATAAATTAAAATCAAAATCGACCTCAAGTGAAAATAAAGAAAAATCGTGCACCGAATAGTAGTCGAATTCAACATAACTCATGTTTTCGTGCGACAACAAAAACGGCTCTATCGAGCGGTAAGTGTGATACAAATGATTGTATTCGGAAAGTAAATCTTTATTTATTTCGCTCATATCAGTCTTCGTTCAGTTTGGACACGAAATCAGCGCAGGTCAATAATCCCAATTCTTCAAAACGTCTGATTAAAACGTCTTTGTTTTCTATGATTTTTACTTCCAGTTTGGAAACAACCTTGCTCAATAGTATCTTTTCTATCGCAGCGTCTACAACGTTTTCACCCTCAAAGCATTTGCAATAGATATTGACGAAACTTTCCATTTGGTTCAAGATGCGGTTTCCGAAGGATATGTTGAAAGGCAAAAGGATTTCTTCGACAGATTTTATCAATTTGTTGTTTTCAGCATCGAAATCCCCTTCTTCATTTGCTTTTTTTAGCAACGAAGACAATACGGGATAACTGACAAAACTTTGTGATATTGCCGAATTGAAATTGCGAACTTTGGGCGCACGCTTGTTGAAATTCATCGTTTGTGCTCTGTCGTAAACCTTGTCGGAAATTTCAAAGGTTGATTCATCTCTGTTTGCCGTGCCGATAAACCATACGTTTATAGGAACGTTCAATGTGTGCCCTTCGCCAAGCTCGAGATAGTCGAACTTTTCGCCGTTTACTGTGCGCTTCAAGGTGACGTTCAAAAGTTTTATTTTGCGCTTGTGCTCCTCGTGCTCCATAATGGATAGAAAATCGGAAAAGTAGTATTCTATTCGGCTTAAATTCATTTCGTCTAATACTATAAAAGTGGGAACTTGAGAATTTAGAGCCGCTTTGTACAAGTTGTAAGTGAATTTTTTGGGAGTATACGTCTTTGAAAATTCGTTGTAATAGCCCAACAACTCGTTTTTGTCTTTCCAAGAAGACTCCACTTCCACAATGTCGCAAACACCGCAAATCGCTTCCGAAAAAATCTTGGGAAGAGAGGTTTTGCCTGTGCCCGACATACCTTGCAAAATGGTAAGTCTTGATGCGCCAAGTCCTGCGATAAAGGTTGCTATGTCAGCTTTGGAATACGAAAGGTGCAGTCGGCTTTCTCTGGCATAATCAACCACGAATTGCGCTATTGAAGAAAGTGTGGGAGATTGGACCGTCAGAGATTTTCTCAACTCCAAATCTCTGATAAACAACTCCGCTTTTGCGTCCAATTCACTAAACGCCGGACACGGGTCAAAATTCAATTCTTCAATGGAAGTAAACGTCTTTTCCGCGTTGATTTCAGAAGATTCACCGGCGGTTTCCGTGGGCGCAGGACCTTCTGCCGAGGGTTCAAAAATTTGTGATTCGCTCATGTCGGACGCGCTCTCCGCCCCTGCGTTTCCGTTGGCTGATTGTTCCGCGTCGAGCTGTGCTTGGACAAGGGCGTTTTCAACGTTTATATCGGCGTCGTGATACTTTAGCATGGCGTTTCTCGCAATCATAACGCCCAAGACCACAACGTCGCCGATTAACGCGTAAATGGCTTCGGAATAGATAACGTAACTATACTCAAAAGAGCCGTCAACACCGTAATAAGCGAGTACGGTCAGCAAATTGTCTTCATTCATTTTTTGCCCAATCATGAAATACAATCCCGAAACGGCAATCATAAAGATAAAGAACACGTTTATGTATGACGTCGCTCTTGCAATTTTTTGGTATTCGTTGCTTTTGGAAAAGAAACCGGCGAGTGTAAGCACCAAACCGATTGCCGAAATTATGTAAATCGTTATCATTACAAAAGCAAGCAGTTGATAGCCCGAACCCAATCCGGCGTAGTCTTGCAACAGTTTTAAGCCTGTGATTGAAATCGATCCGCTGTATTCTGCAGCCGTAACGTCCATTTTTATAAGACTTACAAAAAGCGACGATGCGGTGCCGCCCGTAAAAAGTAAAACATAAAGCAAAGGCTCAAACCTATATTTTTTTCGCTTTTTCGTGCTCTTTTCCAAAGGATTATACGAAAAAAACAAACCTTCTAATATGGAGAAGACTATAGTGGGAACACACAATACGATAAAAGGTATATAACTGCTGGAATTTGCCGTTCCGTCGGTGGAATAAGCCATTAGCGTTTGAAATACATAGCCTGCAATGAAGTATAACAGCGAAACGAACAAACATATGTAAATGGATGCTTTTGCCATTTTTACAAATTTTTGTTTGTTGTTTATAAAATAAGATATTGTGGCAGACGTGAAAATCAAGCAAACCAGATAGACAACGAGAAAAGCAATGCCGACATAAGCGATTTCCGCCCCCGACTCGCCTTTCATCATATAATGAGTAATCTTGTAACCGTCTATATCTATCTCAGAATAAAGCGGCACAATGAATATCAATGCCAAAAGAGCGACGTCGATTAATTCAGTAAATAAAATCGATATAGCAGCCGCTTTTGTTTTTTTATCAATTATTTCTGCTTTCATATTGTCAGTTTTAACTATCCTTATCTTTTCTTCATATTACCACAGCCGCAAAGAAAAATAAATAC
>CAYIYN010000055.1:0-10304 GCA_964367645.1 uncultured Bacteroidaceae bacterium | reverse complement strand
CCGTATGACCATTGACGAAAACGGAAAGGTGAGCGGCAACACCTGCAAAAAAGGCGAGGCGTTTGCAATAGCCGAACAGACGTGTCCGATGAGAACGGTTTGTTCAACGGTTGCAACAACTTTTGGAAATCTGCCCGTTTTGCCGGTTCGCACCGCAGGTGAAATTCCCAAAGCCAAAATTTCGGAGCTCATGAAACTCATCAATGCCGTGAAAGTCGATAAGAAAATCAAAAGGGGAGATGTGATTTTAAAAAACGTGCTCGGTTGCGGCGTTGATTTGATTGCAACGGAAAGTATCCCCGATTAAGTAAAAACAATATTTTATTAATCTAAATTAAACTGTAATTTGCCTTTTAAAAGAGTCCTGATTTTTAGGACTTTTTTATTTCACCTCCAACACTTGTCAAAACGTAAAATAAATTTGATTTTTAAATTCGGTATGGCTTGGCGGTCCAAATTAAAAGTTGTTGTTTTAGCGTGTGTTGACTGCCATGCGCAGATAGTATTGTTAATCGCAATATGCAAAAGGCGCAAAGGCATAAGGTTGATACATATACTAAATTATATGATGATTAGTGACATCGGAAATATACATTTTATCGGTGCGGGAGGCGCGAGTATGAGCGCCCTTGCAAAATACTCATTGTTGCAAGGTATTAAAGTCAGCGGCAGTGATTCCGCTTTTTCACCGGAATTGAAAAACTTATATTTGGCGGGTGCAAGTGTATTTGTTGCCGATTACGGCAATACTCAATACGACAACTTCATACCGCTCAAAGAACTTGACAAAAACTTGGATAGCCAATCGATTTTAAACGATAACCTTGATGGCGCAATAAATGCGGAAAACTGCGAACCACAATACTTTTTGAAGAGTATCGGGTTTCTTGCAAAATTTGTCGAAAAAGCGGATATTGTGGTTCACTCTTCTGCAATAAATGAGGCGAATCCGGAATTGCAACTCGCAAAAAACTTGGGCAAACCCATTTTGGAACGCTACAGTTTTTTGGGCGAAATTGCGTCCGAGTTCGACAAAGTGATTGCTGTTGGCGGAACTCACGGCAAAACCACTGTAACCGCTATGATTGCTCATATTCTCAAATGTGCAGACGTGAAATTCACAGCGCATATCGGCGGCAACGTCCTAGGCTACGGCAATCTTATTGTCAACCCCGCCACAGAACAGCGCAAACATTTGGCCAAAGAAAGCATTTTTCAGTCCCAAAAAATTGACGCTAAACCAAGACGCGGTATTTTTGTCACTGAAGCCTGTGAATACAAACGCAGTCTGCTGTCACTCAGTCCTACCTTGGGCGTTGTGCTAAATGCAGAATGCGACCATCCCGACTGCTATCCCGATATAAATGCAATCAACGAAGTATTGGGACAATTTTTATCTCAAAGCCAAAACGTTTTGGTGCCGCTTGATTTGTATTCGCTGTGCCCTGAGCGTCAAGGCTTGCAAAAGAGTGCCCATATATGCAAATCGGCGCATATGGGCAGTGAGAAAAACGGGCATAGAGAAACCGAAGAGGGCGGAATACTACTCTCGAATTACTCTGTGTACAAGTGGCGGCCTCTGAATACAGGAGCGGATTTGAGCGCTTTTGAGTTTTTTAAAAACGGCATAAAATACGGCGACGTTTCTTTGCTGCAAGGCGGGATATACAATCTTTCAAACGCGGCTTTCGCTGTGGCGGCAGCCATTGAAACGGGCATAAAATTCATTGTAGCCGCTAGAGCCGTATCGACTTTTGAAGGTGTGGCAAGACGATACGAAAAGATACAAGGCAAGTGCTGCAAAACTATAATCTTTGACTATGCTCATCACCCCACGCAGATAAAAAATGTGCTGGAAAACGCAAAGAAAGAAGGCAAACTGCTTGTGGTGTTTCAGCCGCATACATATTCAAGAACCGCAAAGTATTTAGACGATTTCGTGACAGTTTTAGGCTCGTGTAAAAAACTTGTGATTATGCCGACATACGCCGCAAGGGAAATGACAAAAAACGGCGTCGGAAGCGACGGGCTTTTGTGTGCAATAAAAGAAAAATTTCCATTAAACAAAATTTATTTGACAAATTCGCACTTGGAAACCGCTGATTTTATAAAAAAGCACGCAAAAGGCTGCGATGCGGTTTTAATGCTAGGTGCGGGCAACATCTACGACTTAAAAGGGCTTTTGTAAAATTTTAGATTACGTCCTCTGCGTTGAAATCAAGAATTTGGCGCATATTGGAAGACATCGACATAAGAGATTGGCATTTTGAAAGAGCGTTGGCAAAGTCGCCGCATTCAAGTGAGCCTTCGGCTTCTGCAAGTGCAACGGAAAATGCTCGGATATCGGGAGAAAAGGTAAACAGTTCCAAAGTTTTTCGCTCGTTGTTCCACCAATCAGTCAAATCATGCGTGACGGCTAGCGCATCGTCGCTTTCGGATTTGATTTCGTTTTCCATTTTAGACAGTCTATAATCCATTTCGTCAAATACTTTATGAACGTGGTAGTGCTCCGCAATGCCTACCGATAAAATGAGTGCAAGAATTAAAATCGCAAAAATCAATCTTTTCATATTATGCCGAAGCTTCCTCAGCCTTTTGTTCCACGTCGCTAAATTGTGCCATTATACTGCTTCCCGAATAGGGTTGCAAAAACACGTCGCTACCCGTCACAAGAAGCAGCAAAACGTCGGACTGTTTTATATTCAATCTGTCAAGCAATTTCATAACGCGCTCTTTTGTGACGTCGTCAACCTCGCTCAAATTGCCGCCCATAAACCTTCCTTCCATAATGATTGTAATCGGCAGCGCTGATGGCTCCGTTTTGATTTCCAAATCGGCGGGGCATAGCGGCTTTTGCGGTGCTTTTGGCAATACGGTCATTGAGCCGTTTGTTTCGATTATGGCATATTCCACGTCGGAGGGATTGAAATAGTCTTTGCCGCGCAGTGCCTCCATGAGGTCGTCGGTGTCCATATTGAGTTCCTTTAACGCTTTGGGCAAGATATTGCCTTGTTCCATAACGATAACGGGTTTACCGTTCAAAACACCCCTGAAACGCACGCTCTTTGAAGCAACTTTAGTGATGATGATATGAACGACAAACAGCGTAAAGACGGGTATTATGCCATAAATTATCGGGATTGT
Source organism: uncultured Bacteroidaceae bacterium (assembly GCA_964367645.1). Taxonomy (GTDB): domain Bacteria; phylum Bacillota; class Clostridia; order Christensenellales; family CAG-917; genus RGIG4097. The sequence goes on along the minus strand of CAYIYN010000055.1, from coordinate 7,160 downwards.
CGGGTCGGACATCGGAATACAAGCGAGTTCGCTCGCAACGAGCGTTATGGCAAATTCAAACGGCTGCAACTCACCGAGTTGCCGCTTGCCCATAAGTCGCATCGCAACCAGAAGGAAAAAATAAATGATTATGCACCTAACGAAAAGATTTAGCATAATGCTATTGTGATTTTTTTTATAGATTTTATGTGTCTGCGACTTTTAATCGGTTTGTTTTTGCGTGCGCCTATGCGCTTTGCGTGTGGCAGCAGGCATTTTTTTGCTAAGAGCAAAACCTTTTGAGGGCCGCACGGAAACAAGCAACGCTTTGATGTCGACAACGTCGAATGCCGAAATAAATATGATAAACAAAAACAATACGTAAAAGGCGATAATGAAAGCAGAAAAGATTTCTCCTGCAACTGCGGACAGCAGTCTGTAACTAAACGTTGCGCTGACGCCCAAAGGAATAGAGAACGCAACTGTAAAGACGGCTTTTTTGACATCTTTGGGTCTTCCGAGTTTTTTTGTCAGCGAAATATAATTTAGTACCGCAGTCACCAAAAAACCTGCGCCGGAGCCAACCGCAACGGCATAGATTCCGATATAGGTAGGCAGAAAGAATATGCAAGGAAGCATGCAAACCGCTCCCAAAACGTAGTTTGTGAAAGTCCGACGTTCCATACCAAGCGAATTTAGCATAGGAGTGGTGACTTGCGACAACCCAAGCGGAAAAACAAGCGCAGAGCAATAAGACACAAATTTGCCCGCGGTCGCATCACCGAAGAAGACTTTCCCAAGCAAACTTCCAAGCGGCAAATACATGGCAAAAGCCAGAGAACAGATGACAGCCGCAAACGTCAAAGACAATTTGAATCTCGAGCTTATAGCCTCGGTATCCCCTTTTGAAAACAGCGACGCTACTTCGGGGATAAGCACTATTGCAAGTGCGGACACAAAACTCACGGGCGCCATAATTAGTGGTAGTGCCATACCTGCGACTCTGCCGAATTCCGCCGTTGCGAGTGCCGTCGTCATTCCTCCCACAACAAGTCTGCGCGGTATGATAAGCGCGGTCAAAGACGACGAGAGAGCCGTCATAATTCTGACAGCGGAGAGAGGCAGAGTGGATTTTGCAATTTCTTTCATCCCTTCCGGCTTTGCCATTCTGCCGCCGGCGATAAAGAACAAAAGAGCAAGCACGGCGACGCAAATTATGTCGCTTAGTATAAACGCAACCGCCACTCCTTTTGCACCCGTCAGAGCGCTTACAAAACCGCCTGCAAAAATGATGGACAGCACTATTTTTAATATTTCGTCAAGTAGTTCCGTCGAAGAAAATGCCAAAAAACGTTTTTTGCCCCAAAACCAACTGCGAAGAGAAGAGTATAGAGTTGACGTCAGCAGAGTGGGCAGCATTATCAAAAATAGCGGTACGCATCTGGGGTCTGCAAAAAATACTCCCAAACGAGAGTTTAAAGCGTAAAAGACGACGCACAAAAGCACCGCAACCGACAGCCCGATTGTTATTGATGCGGCAGTCAATGCGTTTTGGCGTTTCTCGTCACCGTTTGCGGCGGCTTTGGCAACCAATCTGGAGAGGACCGTTGGTGCGCCTGCGGTCAGCGAAAAGAGCAGTATAAGAACGCTCAAGCAGATTTGGTACAGTCCCACTGTTTCTGCGCCCAAACTGCGCGACATCCAAATCTTGAAAAGGAAGGAAAGCAGCCGCGTTACAACAGAAAACAGGGTGACTACGGTGAAAGATTTGACCGTGCTGTTCATTTTAAAAGGATATGAAAAGCACGTGGGCTATATGCACGCGCAATAATAGGCTGAAAATGAAAATATTCATTAAGCAAAACGATTTAACCGAGCAAACATCATGCGTCCCTTGAGGGAGGTGATGTCATTCGCCAACAAAAAAGCACCTTCTTGCGTCGGTGCTTTTTTTTGATTTTGTTGTTTTTTGTTTTGTCGCTCTTGTCTTATTCGTTGTAATCTTCGTAGCGAGAGCGTTTTTCATCGATTGCCTCTGAAGTTTTGGCAATTTCAATATCAACCGCCTTCTTGGGCTTCTTTATCTTTTTGACAAAATATACGACGACGACTGCGATTGTGGCAATTGCAAGCAGTAACGTAGGAATCATCCACCACAGATAATCAAGGTTGAATGCATTGTCTGGTGTTTCGGTTGGCTCTTCAGTTGTATCATCTCCCGTTTCACCCGTTGTGCTCTTTTCGGGTACGGTGTGAATCATCATAACGTCATTGTTGAAGATTGCGGTGTCAGGCTCTTCTTTCTGGCTTTCGGTTTCAATTAAAGTGAAGTCCGCTTCGTCGATAATCTCGATTTCAACGGCGTCGAACATAGCGTAGCCCCTGGAAAGTTTTGTCTTGTCGTCTGCGTCGTATTCACCCAGCGCCAGTTTGACCGTTATTGAAGATACGCTTTCTTCAAGCGTCTTGACAAAGAAGGAATATTTTGTCCAATCGCTGCTGCCTTCGGTGCCTTTTATGCCCTTAAAGACAAGTTGATGGTCGCTTTCGTTTGCGCTTCCGAGATACAGTTGCACGCTTGCGCCGCTGCCGGTGACGTTATAGGTGCGCACCCATACGCTGACGCGATAGCAAGATTCGGCAGAGAAAGTGTAGGAAGTGGAAGTGTAGGTGTATACACTGTCCATTATGTTATTTATGACCAGAAAACTCTTTCCCAAGATGTCCTTTACAGAGTTGTCCATTGCCACCAAATCTTCAACGGAAATGCACTTTTGCTTCATTTCGTCATAGTATTTTAATTTCTTTAAGATAGTTTCGATTTCGGCATCGGTTTTGCCCGGATACGTTTCTCTTGCCGCTTCTATGTCTGTTTGCAAAATTTCATAATCCGCAAGTTTGAATTCTCCGCCGAAGAGAGAAACGTACGAAGCAACCACATCTTTATACAGATCATCTATTGCGTCTGCCGAGTCCACGTCGGTGGTGGGAAGAGTTGTTGAATCTGCATAAACAATGCCGCTCAAAGTATTTTTGGATTCTTGATCGGTGCCGACGCTACCGCTCCAAGAACTGGGAGTGTTGAGTTTGTCACGGCCCGTCTGAGAGGACGAAAGGTCGAAACCGTCGGAAAGGAAACTGAGTTTTCTTCCGGTGCCGCCAACAACCTGCTGTGAGTATTTGTCGGCTGCCGCCACGTCGTTTTGGATTGCGTCAAATTCTTCGGATTTGATTTTCGAACTCATAGTCACGCTGTCAAACAAAACCACGCCGCTTGAGAATTCGTCCGCCGCTGCGCCAAGATCGCCGGATATGACTTTGTCATAACCTATTGAGAGTTTGAGTTTTAGCGATACGCTGTTTAGACCGACTTCCACAAAGAAGGAGTATTTTGTCCAATCTTGCGCACCTGTCGTCTTGACAACGTAATTTGCGCTCTGTCCGAAATAGACAATGCCGCTCGTTTCGCCTGTCAGATAAATTCCGAATGTTGCCGCATCCAAAGTTTTCACCCAAACGTTGATGACGTAGTTTTTGCCCGATGAGAGCGAGAAGCTGTCGGAGGTGAAAGCGCGGTAATATTTTTTGCCGTTAAGTCCGGCTAGGGCAAGCATGCTGGGGCCGCCGATGCGCTCATAGTTGTTGAGATATTCTTCCCCGTCCGCGTCGCCGTAGAGGCTGTTGAATTCCGTATCATACGCACCGCCGAAGAGGGCGTTTATTTGCGCGCTCTTGACAAATTTCAATCCGTTATTGGGGTCGGCGTCCATTTTAATTATGCCGGCGACTAGGTTGTTGTCGTCGATATAATTTTTGTCGTAGTATACCGTGGTGTCTTCTTCACTGTCGCCCAAAGGCGCGTAGGTGGAGTCGTTCAATGACCAATTAAGCGGTACACCGACTTCCGTGCCCAGTTGTCCTGCGGGAGCAGAAGTGGTGAGCCCTTCGGTGTTTTTATAATCGAAATTGTCAAATCCGCCGTTACTGAACGAGTAACTTGCAGAGGTGGACAAATTTATGGATTTTACATAGGTGCCAGTTGTCGCTTTGCTGTAATCATTGAATGTTATTGCGGACATGTTCATATTGGAGATAAACGCCGTGCCTGAGGCTAGGGTTGCAGAACTCCAACGCGTGCCGCTTCCAAAGGTGAATCCGAGTTTGAGGAGGGTGTCTTCTTCATTTGCTCCGCGCAAGTAGAAAGTGTATTCTCTCCATTCGTTTGGCTTGTCTTCATCGGTTTGGTCGGTTGTGTTTATAAGAGTGAATGAGGATTTTACCGAGTCTTCGTCGTCATAAAGATAAACGTTGAGTCCAGACGTGCTCTTGATATCCGCGGTGTAAATCCACATAGAAATGCGGTAGAAACTGCCGGATGCAATCGTGAACAAATCGGTTTCAAACTCGTAGTAGCTGTCTTTGTCAGAGTTTATCATCAACGCCTTTTTGGTTAGAACTTCGTAGGGCAGTCCCGGATAATCGACGCCAAGGGCGGTGAGGTTCGCTTTTGCCGCTTCGTTATCTGTCAAATCAACGATGCCTGCTGTTAAAAATTCGGGAGAGATGAAAGGCAGAGTTTTGTCATCTTGGTCCAAACTAACGCTGAAACCTGCGGGTACGCCAAGCGTTCCTGCATCGTAAGAGTCTGCGTTAGTGCCGTTTGCAAAGTCCGCAGAAATAGAGGTGTCGGAGAGGAAAATATTGTCGGTATAAAGGCTGACCTTCACAAATTGTTCAGTCGCCAATGCGGATACGCCGTCTGTGCCGGCATTTTTCATCTCCACAGCCGTAGCGCCGCCGCCTGCGTTTGCAAATTCGTTGTTGCTTAGTTCCTCGAGGTTGACTTCGTCAAAGAAAGCCCAACCTGTTGAGAACGTGCCGTTCGCTTGATATGTGGTGCTGTTTGTGCCGCCGGAAGAGGTTGAAGTATAGGATGTGTAACTTATCGCCGTGTTCTCGCTAGTGCCGCCGGTACCAAACCAGAAAGTCATATTATATGAGGTATTATAATACTGGTTGCCCTGAATATAGAAAGTGTAAGTTTCCCAACCGCCGTTTGAAATTCCGCCTTCGGCATAAAGTCCGGTGACGGGTTGGTCGTTGCTCTTGTTTTCGGAAATGCCTTTTATGGATATATCTTTGCCTTCGCCGGACAAGATAAGAGTTACGCCTGCGCCGTGAACATCAAAAGTGTAAACGTCCACGGAAACCGCATAATTTTTGCCTTTTTCGATAACGATGGATTTTGAAGAACTCAAACCTTGTGCGGTCATGAGTTGTTGTGACATCATATAGACGTTTGTCCCAACGCGGTTATCTCCAAAGTTGGATATAATTGACGCGACGTTTGAAGCATCAAGTCTGGTATAGGGACTGACGTAGGTTTTTGTGCCCGAAAGGTTTTGGACAAATGTATGGGAATAAGACTTATAGTTGTCGCTAAATTTGCTCACGTCAATGACGCCGTTACGGTTGGTCGTGCTTGAAGGCGCGGCGTCGGTTTTGCCCGAGTTGCCGGTTGTCAGAGTCCAATTTGCAGGCTTTCCGCTTGAGGACACGTCGTTTGCCGCATGGTCAAACCTTCCGTTGGGAGTGAGCAGGGTAACCGTTTGATTGACTGCGCGAAATGCGTCGTCGTCGGTGGTAGCATTATCGTTTGCTTCATTGTTTCTTGCTTGGGTATAGACGCCTTTTTCCACTTCGACAAGGTCTACGTTATCAAAAAACGCATAGCCGGTTGTAAGACCGGTGTCGTCGCTGGTGAATGCGGAAGAAAATTTGCCAAGTCCGAGTTGAACGGTCAGTGCGGTTGACGCAGCTGCAGCGCTTTCAAAATATATCGTATACGTTTTCCATTCGCCTTTTGTGTCAATTCCGGCAAACTCAGCGTAAGCGTTTGTCGAAACGTAAATTCTCGCCCCGGGATTTGCCTCGGTTTTTTGAACGCCTTGTTCATCCGTTATGCCTGCTATGTCGTAGGTTAAAACGTCAATTGACAATTTGTAATATGTTGATGACTTCAAAGAAAATGACGCCGAAGTATAGCCGTAAGCGGTAGGACCGAAATCGTCCTCGTCAGCATCTTCGATTTGGGACTTTTTGGGCATATAAATCATAAGAGCGTTGTTGACTGCGCCCTCTTCGGAAGAATAGTGAGATTTGATCATATCATACAGGCTTTTATTATCGGCCAGTACTCTGCCGTCATCTTTCCAGTTTGAGCGGTTTGCGATGTAGAGTGTTTCTTCAAGGCTAATTGCACCTGCTATTACGCCGACGGGATAAGAACCCGAACTGTACATCATTGCACCCGTCCAATCGGTTATGGAGCGGGGGTAAGTTTCAGAAGCGGTAGAAATCACTTTGAAGTCGGAATTGGAGATGGCCAGACCTTCGGTTGGGTCGATTGTCACGGCTCCTTCTTTTTCATCGTCGGGAGTCGTTTCTTCATTGTTGCAGGCGAATAGCATGCCCGTAGTCAGTATCATCAAAACGGTCATCATCAGTGCTAAAAGCGTCAATCTTTTCTTGTTCATACCAAACCTTTCACCTAGTGTGTATATTTTCACCTGTCCGCCGGCAGTTATATACTTGCCGTCGCGCACGGGTATTAAACAATAAGCTAAATCATTCTATAATAAAAACCTTTTTTTTGCAAACGCTTTTCATAATTTGCGAAAAATTAACAAAAATAACAATATGAGAAATGTTTCCATTCCCGCTCTGCCGCTCTCAGAAAATTATTTCAGAGTTAGCTTTGATGGGACAAAAAAACGAGGGATATTAAAACTGCTAATGACAGCTTGCGGATTTATTACGGGAGCCGTTAACGGTGCTTTCGGCGCGGGCGGCGGTATGCTTGCAGTGCCGGCTTTGTCATATGTGGGAGGCCTTTCAAAAAAGCAGTCGCACGCCACGGCAATAGCGGTTATACTTCCGCTTTGCGTCGTTGGGTCGTCTGTGTATGCAACGGGCGGAGGATATGATTATTCCGTTTTTGCCCCCACTGTAATAGGGGTTACGTTGGGTGGAATAATCGGCGCAATAGCCTTAAAAAAAATCAGTGGCAAAGCGCTTGAGCTTTGTTTTTACGGGCTTATGATGCTTGCCGGATTAAAAATGATATTTTCATAATCACAGTTTAAAATTATGAAAATCGTTAAATAAAATATCGTTTATTT
>CAYIYN010000054.1:0-10508 GCA_964367645.1 uncultured Bacteroidaceae bacterium | reverse complement strand
GTAAGTTTCTTGCCCTTGTATTCGTCAAGATTTTTGACAAATCCTATTCTGATTTGGCTTGCGGGCACGAAGACCGTATAGCTACCCAGTCTGCCGCGCAGACCGCCTTTGGTTATCTCGGTTATTATAAGTTCAAAATCGTCGGCGGAAAGAGCCTTTTCGGCTTCGGCATCCTCGGCGAGTTTTGCATCGATTTCCTTTTTGGAAAGTACAACGTAGTCTTTGTTGGGAGTGGAGGTTATAACTGCTTCAATCGAGTCACCGCTCTTGTAATCGGCAGGATTATAGTTGCCGTCAAGAGAAGCGTCTGCCTTGTCAATGAAACCGTCTTTTTTGCCGCCTATTTCGACATAAATGCCGTTTGCGTCCGCATGTAGAACCGTGCATGAAATGCGCTTGCCGGGTTTGTAGTTGACATAACCGACTGAACGGTTTGACGCGATAACGTCTTCCATTGTCAGTTCTTTAACTTCTTTGACAACTTCTTTGACTTCTGTGGGAGCGGAAGACTGTTCTTTGTTTGCAGCTTCTTGTGGTTCTTGTTGTTCTTGTTCTTGTTCTTGAAGTGTTGCTTCTTCTTTCACTTCATCGTCTTTCAACGCCGTTTCGACGTTGGTGAATTCGAGTTCACTCATAAGTTTTGTTACCTCCTGTATCAATCCCGAGGGCGTCGAGGCTCCTGCGACGATTGATATACACTTAAATCCCTTTTGTTTGACTTGCTCGACGGCTTCGGCTGCGCTTGTGGCGAAAAAGGTGTTTGGGTTAATCTGAATTGCCACCTGATACAACCTTTTTGTGTTGGCACTTGTGTGGCTTCCTAAAACAACTACGGCATCGCATTCTCTCGCGAGCGTACGCGCTTCTTCCTGTCTAGCTTTTGTAGTATAGCAAATCGTATTGAAAATGCCAACTGATTTTTCACTTGTTTTTTTCAAATGTTGCACATATTCGACCGTTTTTTCGTATTTATCGGCAGTAATTGTGGTTTGAAAGATAATACTGACGGGGTTTTCATCTATTTTTATGTCATCGTTTTCAGAAATGACCGATGATTTACCCCCGGCATAACTGATAGAGCCTGCAACTTCATCGTGATTGACGTCGCCGATTAAAATTATTTCCTTTCCCTCGTCCGATTGAGCCTTTACGATACCGTGAATTTTTTTGACAACGGGACAAGTTGCGTCATACAGAATCACTCCTCGCTCTTCAAGTTCATTTTGTATGGGAAAAGGAATTCCGTGAGCGCGAATGAGCGCAACGTCACCATTTTTAAGTTCCCCCCAACGCTCTTTGGGAAGGCAAATCGCCCCTTTAGATTGCAAAAAACTTACAACGTCTTCGTTGTGAATGAGCGCACCGAGCGTATAGATTTTTCCGTATTTTTCGGCGAGTTCCAGTGCCTTGTCAACGGCGGTTTTCACTCCTTGACAGAAACCTGCGTTTTTTGCGACGATTACTTTCAATATGTAAAACTTCCTTCTTTATTTGTCGTGCTTTTTTAGTTTTGCTTCGACGTAAGCGTTGCAAAGTGCCTGCGTTTCTTCCATATGCGCTCTTACGACCGCAGTAGCGCGCTTTTTGTTTTCTTCCGTCGATTTAGTACCGTAAAATTCCTGCAAATCAAACGGTTTGCCGATATAGAGCCAGTTGCGGCGGAACATCTTGTGCGGACGGTAATAAATTATCGGCAGAAGCGGTTTTTTTGCTTTAACGGCAAATCGCGCCGCACCATCTTTAAACTCGCCCATAACCCTGTAATCTCCCCTGTTGCGCGTGCCTTCGGGGAAAATAAGCAGTTGTTTGTCCGCTTTCAGCACGTTCAAAACCGACTTCACGGCGTTGACGTCGGCTTCGCCGCGATGAACGGGAATTCCGCCCATCTTGGGCAAAAACCAAGCCGCTATCTTCGTGCCGTCAAAGGCTTCGGTTTTGATTACAACGTGAAGTTCCTCTTTGAACATTTTGGGTGCCGGAATTATGCCGTCAAGAGCGGAAAAGTGATTGCATACAATAAGTCCGCTGTCAAAGCTCTCATAGTTTTCAACGCCAACAATTTCAGTGCGCCACAAAAGTTTCACAATGGGAATTAGAATAACTCTTAGCGTTCTGTAAAACAGCAGTCTGTTTTTCTTTTCGCTCGGCATTTTCTCTTTTGCGGCGGTTTCCGCGCCGTTTTCCGAATTTTTATTATTTTTTACTGCGTTCATTTTGTTTTTTCCTCAACAATTTTAACAATAGTGCCGACCACTTCTTCAATGGTCATGTTTGTTGTATCAACCTCTACCGCGTCGTCGGCTTTAATAAGCGGCGCAATTTTTCTGTGGCTGTCGTTATAATCGCGTTGATTAATGTCAGTCAGTATTGTGACATAATCCGCGCTCTTTCCGGTTTCAATCAGTTCTTTGTATCTGCGATTTGCTCTTTCTTCAGGAGAGGCAACAAGGAAAATCTTGCAGTTTGCGTTGGGCAACACAAACGAGCCGATATCTCTGCCGTCAAGCACCAAATCGTGTTGGGAGGCAAATTCACGCTGAATGTCTACCATCTTGTAGCGAACACAACCGTGCGCGCTTATATCGCTTGCCGCTTTTGACATATGGTGTTCTCTTAAAAACGCTGTGACGTTTTCTCCGTTCACAATGATTTGCTGTCCCTGCCCTTCGGGATAGCAAATTTCCATTTTCATATCGTCAAGCAGTTGCTCCACCGCTTTTTCGTTTTGTACGTCAACGCCGCGTTTAAGTGCGTAATAAGCGGTTGCACGGTACATCGCGCCGGTGTCAAGATACACTATGTTAAAATGTTTTGCGAGAAGTTTTGCGACGGTGCTTTTGCCTGCGCCGGCAGGTCCGTCTATTGCGATATTAAGCATTTCCAACCTCATTTTTGACCTATTGATTTTTGACCTGTTGAATTTTTTTGTTTGATTGCTATTAATCTGATATTTTTCCCGAGCTTTTTAGTATATCGCGCGCCGCGGCTACTCCGGTTGCAAAAGCGATTTGAAGGTTAAATCCGCCCGTCAGCGCGTCGACATCCACCGTTTCGCCCACAAAATAAAGCCCTTTGTGCAGTTTGCTTTCTCCGTAGGGAGTCAGTTCTTTTGTGGAGATACCGCCCGACGTTATAACCGCTTGTTCAATGCCGGACAGTGATTTGACCTTGAAGGTCAGATTTTTGAGAGTATCGCAAAGTCGCCGACGCTCCTCTTTTGTGACGGAATTGACTTTTTTGTTTTCGTCTATCTTTGCCGCTTTCAAAACATACATATTCAGTCTATCGGGCAAAAGCGCCCTGGACACATTTTTTATGTCTTGATTTTGCCGCTCTTCAAAATCGCGCATTATTCGGTTTGACAGTTTTTCTTCGTCAAGCGCAGGTTTCAAATCAAGCACAAGCGTTACACCGCTGATTCGGTTGATATATGACGATATTGACAGCGCAATCGGGCCGCTCAAACCGTTATTTGTGAAAAGCATTTCTCCAAATTCCGAGCGGATTATTCCGCCTTTTTCGTCAAGCGCAGTCAAACTTACGTTTTTCAGCGAAATACCTTCAAGTTCTTTCACGCTTTCCGCCGTCACTATGGACGAAAGCGCGGCAACGGGTTTATTGATGGAGTGTCCTAAGTCTTTTGCAAAACTGTATCCATCCCCTGTCGAACCCGTTGAAGGATAGGTTATGCCGCCTGTTGCGACAATCACCATGTCAAATTCTTCTTCAAACGGTTTATCGCCGTGACGATACGAAACTTTGTAGCCTTCGTTTGCGGGTGAAACGGATTTTACGTCGCATTCGGCAAACAAATCCACTCCACTACGCTTTATTTCGGCTGTCAGAGCGCGGATAATGTCGCTTGATTTGCCGGAAAGCGGAAACACCCTGTTCCCTCTTTCAGTCACGAGCGTCACACCCAAATTCTCGAAAAATTCAATGGTGTCGCTTGGTTTGAAACCGTACAGCGCAGAGCGCAGGAACTTGTTCCCGTGAACTACGTTATTCATAAATTCTTCAATTTCGCAGTCGTTGGTGACGTTGCATCTGCCCTTTCCCGTTATATATAATTTTTTGCCGACCTTATCGTTTTTATCAAAAAGGCAAACGCTTTTGCCTCCGCGGGCTAAGGTTATTGCGGCGATACTGCCGGCTGCGCCTGCTCCGATAACGGCAACTCTCATAGCACCCACTCCGTTTTGGAATACGCTTCCAACAAATCCTCGTCACGAGCAATTACACGCACGGGCGTCACGGTGATGTAGCCTTGGTCAATGTATTTGGCGTCGTTTTGAGCCGCACTGCCGCTGCAATCCAAAGTATAGCCTGTCAACTGATATCCGCTCGGTGTTTCTTCGTACCAATCATTGTAGCGTCTTAGTCCGATAGGGACGACCTTAACGCCCTTATTGCCCTCTCTTTTTGCAGATGGGATATTCACGTTGAGCGTCACCATTTCAGGCAAATGGAGCACCATTTTCTCAAGATTATCCGCTACAAACTGCGCCGCGTAGGAGTAATCTCCGTCCTTGTCTAAAACGGATACAGCAATGCCTTTTACACCTAGTATCGATGCCTCGCTTGCCGCGCCGAAAGTGCCGGAATAGATTGCGTCCGTGCCGACGTTTAATACGGTGTTTATGCCTGCAATCACAAGGTCGAATTTTTGAGATGCATATAAGTGTTCGATTGCAAATTTTGTGCAGTCCGCGGGAGTGCCGTCCAAAACGTGACAAGGACAATCCACTTCGTGGTCGGTTCCTTTTGTTATCGACAGCGTGTCGACTATTCTGTAATGCAGTTTTCTAACAAACGAAAGCGAGTGGCTGGCACCCGAATTTTCTTTTTCGGGAGCGACAATAAACACTTTGTGTTTATCTTTCAATACGGCTGCCAAATAAAGCAGACCTTTTGAATTATATCCGTCGTCGTTTGTAAGCAGTATATTCATCACAAATTCATAAGGTACTTGGCTTCTGCCTCGCTCAGTTCTCTCACGCCGCCTCTTGACAATCCGCCAAGTCTAAGGTCGCCCAAAGCAACGCGCTTTAGGAACACAACGTTCTTTTCGACGGCTAAAAACATACGTCTGATTTCGCGGTTTTTGCCCTCGAAAAGTATGACTTCAAGACGTGTAAACCCCTTTTCAACAGCCGTCACTTTGACTTTGGAATGGCCGAATTTGACGCCTTCTACAACAACGCCTTTGCGCAATATCGCAAGGTCGCTTTCCGCAATTTCACCCTCAATTTTAACAACATATGTTTTGGGAATTTCATTTGACGGATGCGTAAGTTTGTTGATTAGTGTTCCGTCGTTGGTAAAAATCAATAGCCCTTCACTGTCATAGTCAAGCCTTCCGACAGGCATAAGACGCTTTTCTTTGAAAGAAGAGTCCAAATAATCGTAAACGGTTTTTCTGGGTTTTTTGGTTTCTGCAGAAGCGTTTTGATTGGCTTGTTGAGCAATAGAATTTGCTTTTGAAACGGTGTTCTCTTCCCTTTTGTCTTCCCTGCCGTTTTTTATGTCGCCACTGTCGTCCGCGGTCGTGATGCAGCCTTTCGGCTTGTTGAACATATAATACTCGTAATGAGTGACGGGTACAACCTTTTTCCCATCCACATAAACTACGTCTTTTTTATCGTCCACATCCGTGCCGAGCGTTGTAACCGTCTTTCGGTTTATAGAAACTTTGCCTTCCAAAATAAGTTCATCGGCTTTACGGCGGGAACATATTCCGCATTCGGCAAGATATTTGTTAAGTCGCATAAAAAAAACTACCACCTCAATTAGTAGTAATATTATACACACTATCAGTTTTTAAGGCAAGCGATTGCAATTACTGTACAAAAATCGCAAATCGGTAAGCAACGCAAAAACTATTGAATTTTTTGTTCTGTTAATCGATTTTAACGTTCAATATTTCGCTGCCGTCGCGCTTTATAGGATAAGACCTAGGAACAAACTCCCCTCTTTCGCCATATGAAGCGTGAACATCTATTTCATGCCTGATGGTCGGGTTTGCATCGCCGACGTTTTCAAGCGGAATCAATGCTGTTTCAAGCGGTTGCATAAAATAGGTTGAAAATGCATTGTCCAGAAGTGTTTTGCTCTTTTGCCACATATCGGGACAGTTTAGCGTTACGCAAATCAGTTGCATACCGTCACGCTTTGCACTGCTGACCAAACACCTTCCGCTTTTTTTGGTAAATCCGGTTTTTACGCCGTTTGCGCCTTCATAAGTTTTGAGCATTTTGTTTTTATTGACAAAACAATGAGTTCTTTCTTCATCGCAGTGGAAGTTAATAATCTTTGTTGACACGATTTTGGCAAACACGGGACTGTTCATTGCCTTTGCCGTTATCAATGCCAAATCTCGCGCCGTTGTGTAGTGGTTGTCGTTGTGCAGTCCGTGCGGATTGACAAAATTGCTGTTTTTCGCGCCGCATTGAGCCGCTTTAGCGTTCATAAGAGCGGCAAAAGTCGGAATATCACCGCTCACTGCAAGCGCAAGCGTTACGGCGGCATCGTTACCGCTACGGAGCATCAGCCCGTAGAGCAGAGCCTCGACGCTGATTTTTTCACCCTCTTTGAGATAGATAGAAGAGCCTTCCACCCCAACTGCCGCTCTCGGTACGGTTATAATTTTATCCGTCGGCAAACTCTCAATTACGGTCAATGCAGTTAAAATTTTTGTGGTGCTTGCAGGATAAACAAAGTTATCCTGTCCCTCACCGTAAAGAACTCTGCCACCGGATTGTTCTATGACAATATATCCGCTGTTTTGCAAAGCATAAGCGACGTTTTTAGGTTCGCATTTTTCTGCGCTTACAACTAGGACACAAACGACTTGAAAAAATATCGAAAAAAACGCAGGCATAAAAGTGCGTAATAAAACGGATAAGCGTTTGGATTTTTTATCAGTCATCGTCTTTTTCATCTTTCAAAACGTTGAATGCGGCGCGGGCAAGGTCCATCCACTTGTTGTCCGAACCGGTTTTGTCAACGGTGATAAATTTTTTTTCCCGCCCGCAAATCAAAAAGCCTATGGGAGTGACAGTCACACCCGCACCGCTCGCACGGGCTGCAGGATATTCACCCTCGTTTTTTTTGTCTAAAGCTGCGCCGTATTCACCACCGCCCGCAACAAAACCGAAACTTAACTTTGACACCGGCAAAATGACGGTGCCGTCGCCGTTTATTATCGGCTTTCCGACAACAGATTCCGTCTCCGCAACGGCTTTTACGTTTTCTATGGTCTGTTTGACCAGTTCTTGAATATCCATTTTTACCTCACTAGCGGCTTATATAAGCCATTTCCAGAGCCTGCAAAAGATTGATTCTAGCACCGATTTTCGCGTTCAAATCCAACCTGCTGCTCCTAAAATCAGGATAAAAAAGCGACTTGTTTGCATAAGGGAAAGCGACGGATAAAAAAGTCAGCAAAAGCGCGCACCACACGGAAGATTCCGCCGCGTCATCCGCTCCGACAACACCCAAAATTCTTGCCGAGCGAATCATTTTTTCAGACTTAATAAACGATAAAATTTTGGGCAAGTCAAGTGGCGATTTTCTTTTCTTTTTTCCTTCGTTTTTTTTGTCGTCTTTATCTTTTTTGATATCCTTGTTTTTGCCGTTTATCAGTATTCTAAACGCGTCGTTTTCCATTTTTATTTTTATGGTCACCGCGCGTATTTTCACCAAATCAACGCAAATGACACAACGGTTATTATCGGTGACAACACAAAATGAAACCGTTGTTTTTATCGGTGCGAATACCAAGAGTAAAAGCATCTCGATTCCCATTGCTATAATCCAAACTATCATAATATTAGTTTGCTTATTTTGTTATATAAAATACAAAAAAATACGGCGTTGTCGCCGTATTGATTTTGCACTTTTGAAATTATTGATTTTTCACTTTTGAAATTATTGATTTTGCACCTTTGAAAATATTTGATATAAAACAAACCTATTGTTTAAAAAGGTGCTGTGAATGCTCTTTTCAATGGTAATTATTCTATAACTTCGATGTTTTCTTCCCCTGACAAAAAGTCCGGTAGTTCATTATCTTCTTCCTCGTCCAAGGCAACTTCATTGAGAAGTTCAACTTCTTTTCCGTCCTCGTCAAGTATCGTGCGCGAGTGAAAGAGCGTATCCTGAGGCGGAGTGTAGATGAGTTGGATTTTTTCCATAACTTCCACAAGATCGGGAAGTTCTTCAATGGAGGTCAACTCAAATTTTTTCAAAAATTCATCGGTTGTTCCATAAAGAAACGGCCTGCCCACGGCTTCTTTTCTGCCCACAACCTTTATAAGGTTGGCTTTGAGCAAACCTGTCAAGGCATATTCTGAACTGGTGCCGCGCATTTCGTCGATTTCCAGTTTTGTGACAGGCTGACGGTATGCTATGGTCGAAAGCACTTCGAGCAGAGTTTTGGTCAACGCTTTTTCACGCAGAGGCGTCAATACGTCCGCAACGAAATCCCCGACTTTAGGATTTGACGTAAACTGCACTTTCCCGTCAAACTCCGCAAGATGAATGCCGCAGTCGCCGCAGTAATGTTTTTGCAAATCTTTTATAACTGTATTAAGCGCCGAAGTTGTAAGTTCCGGAACTTTTTCGCATATATCTTTTTTTGAAATAGGCGCGCCGCTCGAAAATATAATCGCTTCAACGACTCCCTTAATATTCTCCATCTGGAACCTCCAAATTTTCGCTACTGTCATCTCTTTCGCCGCCGATAAGAATAATGTTGCCGAATACTTCTTCCTGCTCGGCGCGCAGTTTGCCGTATTTCATAAGTTCGAGAACGGCAAGGAAAGTTGTAACAACGTCAAAACGGTCAAAATCAGGTTCAAAAAGCGAAATAAAATCAACGGATTGATAGGCGCCGATGAGTTCTAAGATATGGCGCATTTGGTCTTGCACCGAAAATCTGTCCTTTACCACTTTTCTAGGCAATTCATCTCTAACGGCGCGCTCCGAATTTGCAAGCACTCTCGCATACGCCTCGATGAGTTTTGCCATAGAGAAATTGACAAGACAAAGCCTGTAATCCTTGTCGGTAAATACAGGCTCGCGAGTGAAACGGTTGATTGTTTCTTTGTCGCGCAGTTTCACCGACTGCTGTTGCATAAGTTCGTATGCCTTGATTCTGTCGATAAAGTCGACTTCCGCTTCGTTCATCGCCGCTTCCCCGTCGTCTTCCTGCGGGAGCGCATGAGTGGATTTTATATAGACAAGTTCAGCCGCCATCGTGATAAATTCGCCTGCGTACTCATAGTCAAATTCCTCTTTTGGGGTTGACTTGACAATTTCAAGATACTGGCTTGTGACGTCGGAAATAAAAATGTCGTCAATGCTGATTTTGGCTTTTTTTATAAGTTCCAACAATAAATCAATCGGTCCGTCAAAGTCGCTGATGTGATAAACAACGGGTGCGCGCACCAAAAAAAGTCCGCCGCGCGTTATGTATTCATCTTCGTAAGGAGTGTTGTCTGCGGTCAGCAAGGCAATATCGGGGCGTGTTTCTTTCAAGGCGGATGAACCTTCTTCCGCAGTTGTCACAAGGCTTATCACTGATGATTCAACCGATATGTCGTTTGGATTTATTTTTATGCTTTCGCCATTTCCCATTATATCCACTCCGGCACAATGTTGTTGCGCAACAAATCTTCAAAACTTTGCCCTTTCACTATCAAATCCGCTTTGTCGCCGTCCACCAAAACAACCGGCGGAACACCGTTAAGATTGTAGTTTGAAGCCATAGAATAGTTGTATGCACCGGTTGAAAACACCGCCAAAATATCGCCGATATCGGCAGGCGGCAGCCCAACGTTTTCTGAAATTATATCTCCGCTTTCACAGCATTTTCCGACTATCGTCACATTTTCGGTGTTCTTTTCGCCGGCTCTGTTTGCAATGACCGCGCTATATTTTGCGCCGTACAGCGCATAACGGGGATTTTCAAACATACCGCCGTCAACCGCAACGTATTTTTTGACATCGGGGATGTTTTTGATTGACGTTACCGTGTAGAGCGTCACTCCGGCTTCGCCTACGACGCTTCTGCCGGGCTCGAAAATAAGGAACGGCTTTTTAAGCCCTTTCTTTTCGAGATTTCGGGATAATATATCCGCGATATTTTTGAGCGTGTATGCATAACGGTTGGGCGTAAATTTTGGATTTTCATCGGTGTAATAAATGCCGTAGCCGCCACCCAAATTGAAAACGTCAACTTCTATGCCGTTGTTTTTCAACAACAGCGCGAAGTCGGTCAAAATTTCGATAGCGTCCGTGTAGGACGTGTGGTCGTAAATCTGCGAACCGATGTGCGTGTGGATTCCCTTGAAATTGAGATTGCTTTTCGATTTGATTTTTTTTATTGCGTCAAATGCCGCGCCGTGATAATCAAATCCGAATTTAGAGTCGGGAGCAGCCGTCCTCACCGCAGCGAAAGTATGTGCGCTAACGCACGGATTGACTCTTATAAGCACGTCTTGAAT
>CAYIYN010000053.1:0-10593 GCA_964367645.1 uncultured Bacteroidaceae bacterium | reverse complement strand
GGCGATAACTGCGTTATGGTCGGAAGCGAAGTAGGTTTCAGCTTCCGCAGCGACTTCGGCTTTGGGGTCGGGGAATGTCTTTTCACTGACGCTGTAACTCAACGTCATAAAGTCGCCTTTTGAAACAAAGCAGAAATCGATAACGCTTTGTCTTTCAAGGTCACCCCATGCGTTGTATGTGGGAAAGTTTTGAGTTGCGGCGGCAGTTGATTTGACGTCGTCAAAATTTTCCGTAACCGTTTGATAAACCTCAGATTCTTCATTGGCGTTGAAATCGCCTGTTATAATAGTGGGTAGGTCTTGAAGGGTTGCTCTTTCCATTATCAAATCCGCGCTGTTGACACGCGCCGTTTCCGATACGTGATCTAGGTGAGTGTTGTAGTAGAGAAAACTTTTTCCCGTCCACTTGTCTTTTAGTTTTGCCCAACTGCAAATTCGCGTTGCGGCAGCACCCCATTCATCAGCCAAAGACCTCTCGTCGGGAGTTTCGGACAGCCAAAAATTCCCGCTGTCTAAAAGTTCAAAACGCGCGGTTCTGAAAAAGATAGAACTGCTTTCTCCAAATCCGTTTTCCTTGCCTGTTTCTCTGCATATGCCTACGTGGGTGTAATCTTTCAAATATTCACGTATTTCGCTACGCTGAAAACCGGTGACTTCCTGCATGCCGTAAATATCTGCATTTATACTGTTTAGATGCTCTTCAAAGTAAGGCTTCCGCAAATTCCAGTCATCGTTGTCGTTTACGTTTCCGAGCAGCATCCACAGCCTTATGTTGTAACTACATACGGTTATCGTTTTATCTTCAGGGTAGGCGGAATCGTTGGTTGTCGGCGTCGCATCTTCGTTGCATGCGGTCAAAGCAAGAGTGAAAGTGCAAAAAAGCAAAATGATAATCAAAATATAGGCAAACCGTTTCATAATTCCCCCAAAAAACGCATAAGCATCAAAATAAATGATACTTCATACGCAAGATTCAGTCAACACCGAAAATGTTCCAAATTTCCAAAATTTGTTTGACTTTACGTTGTCGGTGTGTATAATAAATATTACCGCAAAAACGAGGAGGTGAAATCAATGTCAACAGTCAAAGTCGGCGAAAACGAAAGTTTGGACAACGCTCTGCGTCGTTTCAAGAGGAAGTGCGCCCGTGACGGCATCATCGGTGACCTCCGCAAACGCGAAGCATACGAGAAGCCCAGCGTAAAACGCAAGAAGAAAGCAGAAGCCGCAAGAAAGCGCGCATACAAGAATTAATTTTAGTTTTATGCTTTCTACGCAGCAAGATCAACCGTTTTTGCGAACTCCGCGTTTGAGGTTGTTCGCATACGCGGGGGCATAGCTCAGTTGGTTAGAGCGCATGTTTCACATACATGAGGTC
The DNA here is from genome assembly GCA_964367645.1 of uncultured Bacteroidaceae bacterium. Lineage (GTDB taxonomy): Bacteria > Bacillota > Clostridia > Christensenellales > CAG-917 > RGIG4097. Next base: position 9,215 of record CAYIYN010000053.1, on the reverse strand, counting down.
ACAGGTTCGAGTCCTGTTGTCCCCACCACCTAAAACCTAAGTCGAACACCGACTTGGGTTTTTTCTTTGTTTTTGTGTAAAAATAAAGTTTTATTTTTTGAAACGAAGGCAAGGGCACGAAACCTTGTATTATTTAGAGAAATAGTGTATAATCTATCGTGTACAATCGGCATAGAGAGCATGATGAGCAATGAAAAGTATGGCGAGTGAAAGACTTACAAAGACTTACACGGTGGCTCAAATAAAAAGGTATTGCAAAGAAAACGTATTTGAATATGAATAAATCATATAGAATAAGTTTGGAGAAATAATATGCAAACAAAAACGTCAATAAGATTTTTTAATGACACACCGGTTCGGGCTGTTTGGAATGACGAAAACAACACGTGGTATTTTAGTGTGCTTGATATTATTTCCGCTATACGTAAAGAGCCGTCATATGAGAAATCTCGTAACTATTGGAAATATCTAAAAGCCAAATTGAAAAAGGAAAACAGTCAGTTGGTTAGCGTCACTACCCAACTGAAATTGACTGCCGCCGACGGTAAAAAATATATGTCTGATGCGCTTGATGCAGATGGGATAATCAAACTTGCGGCGGAGTTCCCTTCAAAAATCGGTTCTGAATTTATTGTGTGGTTTACCCGTTCCGATGAAACGATTGATGGCAAAAGTAAGCAGAAAGCATATACGCTGTTTGATAGCACGCTTTTGGATAGCATTGAGGTCGGCACGACAAGGAGTTTGCAACAGATACATTCCTATTTATTTGGTGGTTTATATGATTTCGCCGGAAAAATTAGAACAATCAATATAGCCAAAGGCGGGTTTTCTTTTGCCGCGGCAGTGTATTTGAAGAATACGCTTAATGATATCGAAAAAATGCCGGAAAACACGTTTGATGAAATAATCGACAAATATACGGAGATGAACGTCGCGCACCCTTTTATGGAAGGTAACGGAAGAAGCACGCGCATTTGGCTTGACCTTATGCTGAAACGGAGTATGAAAAAATGCGTTGATTGGAGTCTTATCAATAAGGCGGGCTATTTAGATGCAATGCGTCAAAGTGTTACGGATAATTCTATCATAAAAGAATTGTTGTCTGCAGCGTTAACTGATAAGGTAAATGACCGTGAAATATTTATGAAAGGCATAGATTATTCCTATTATTACGAAGAATCCAACAACTAATCGTCAATTTGTCGACTTACGTTGCCTCTGCTCCACCAAAAAACCCACTAAACAGTGGGTTTTTCATATTTTAGTGGGACAGCAGAACTCACACCCGTACAATACATACCTCACAAAATTGAAAATATTATTATTTGCGGATTATAATACAGTTGCCATCAGGGTCAAGCACGGAAACGCAGTCCTCTTTTTCAAAAACAAGTTTTCCGCCTGCGGACACAAAAGCATCGGTCGCGCTCTTTAAGCAGTCAGAGGTAAAACCAATAAGGTTTATGCCCAAACTGTCGGATTCGGCAACGGTTTGTCTGCCCTTGACGGAATAGGTGAAAATTTCAAAAGTAGGATAATCTTTTTCCGGTCCCGACAGGAGAATGTGTCTGCCCACAACGTGAACCTCAGGTACGCCGATTATGCCGGATTTGTAATTGCCTTGATGGTCTTTTATTTTTCCATATTCCGTTGCGCCAAGCACGGACATATAGTAGTCGCACAGTTTCTGCCAATCTTCAGTGATAAAATTAATGTGAATAAATTTTAGGGAAGAATTTTTTGTTGCGTTTTCGCCGCGAATGCTCCTGTCCGGCAAAAGCCCGAGTATGCTGGCGATTGTTTTGCCCGCTGATGTATTTGCGCCGGGAAATGGGACGTGGAATTCTACAATATTTCCTTCGGGGTCTTTCATATAAACACAAGGCTGTTTTTCGGCGTTGGGGAGGGTTGATTGAAAACTCCCTCCGTATTTTAAAAAGCGTTTGACCGCACTGCGTACATCTGTGGTTTCAAAGCAGATATGCGCATATCCTTTATCGTTTATTTGTGCGTTTGAGCCTTTAAAAGCTGGCACGAAGCCAAAGGTTACGGCGTGATTTTTATCATAACCGGGAGCAGTCAAGACTTTGCCTTCACCTGACAGCCATTGTTTTTGGGTTGACATAGAAAATCCAAGAGTTTTGATATAAAAATCCGCAAGTGCTTCGAAGTTTTTTGCTCCGATTTGAACGTATGAAAAAAGTGCGTGTGTCATAAATTTTCCTCGGTTTAATTATATAAAAAAGCCGCCGCTTTGTCAATTTTTCATCGTTCTGTTTAAATTACGAATATCATTATTGTTGCTATAAGACCTATATTAAGTTAAAAACCGTTCACCGGTTCATTATGTTTCGCAAGCGGAAAGACGACAATTCAAACGCAACAACCCACCGAATGGTGCGGTTTTTGACTTCAGCGGGCAAAATCACTCGCTACGACTTTTCACTTTATCACCAAATATCAGTCATTGACAAATTGTTTTGCGACATTGTATAATTTGAAAATAGTAAGAATGTTTATAACATTATGGATAGTGGCATGTCCGAAATATTTTGTTTTTTTATTAATGTGGTGTTGCATGTATCAATAATCTAATATGGTAATGATAATGAAAATGTTGTCAAAGGGGGAGGTTCTATGGTAGAGAGTTGCGAAAAAACGGGGAGCGATTGCAAAGACTTGAAAGTCGTCAAGGTCTTGCGCTCGTGCGTACATGACGGAAACGGATTGAGAACAACGATATTCTTCAGAGGTTGCGGACTGAAATGCAAATGGTGCCAAAACCCCGAAGCGTTATCTTTTGAGCAAAATAAGGATATTGACGCTTTTTACACCGAAAAACAACTGTTGGAAATTGTTGAGCGGGATAAAAAGTTTTATAATGCGACGTCGGGCGGTGTAACGCTGTCAGGCGGAGAGCCGCTTTTGCAGCCTGTCGATGCTCTTGTATCTCTGCTTAAAAAACTCAAGAAGGACAACATAAATATAAACGTTGAAACAACGCTTAACGCCCCTTGGAAAACTATTGAGGCGGTGTTGCCGTATGTTGATTTATTCTTTGTTGATTTCAAGACGGTTGGTGATAACGAACTTCACAAAAAACTCACAGGAACGGACGATGCGTTAATTCGTGAAAATTTTGACAAGTTGATAGCCGTCGGCGCAAAGTTTCAAGTGAGAATGGTTATGGTGCCGTCGATGAATGACTCTGACGACAGCCTTATGAAAGCCGTTTCGTTTTTGAAAGAAAAAGGTGTCGACAAGATTGAACTTTTAAAGTACCACAATATGTACGTGGAAAAAGCCCAAAAATTTCACCTTGACATCAAGGATTTGGGCATAACTTCCGAACAGGCAGCAGACTCTTTGAAGTACGGTTTGGATTTTTTCCGCACAAACGGCATAGCCGCATTTAATGTTGATGCAGACACAGTTCGCCGCAAAACGGAATTTCCAGAAAGGATTGAGCGCATACAAAACGCACAGCGTGAAGCCGGCCGCGCCATAAGTATAGAGGTGTCTAAAATCAAAACCAAGTTCTACAAGAAGAACGGTTTTAGCGGTCCGGTACATATTCACCGCGCCAATCGTTTGAAAACCGTGCTTGAAAACAAGACCGTCAAAATTTGGCCCGACGAATTGCTTGTCGGAAACTTCTCCGAAAAACGCGTGGGCGGGCAGGTTTGGGAGGAGCAATACGGCGTTTTGTTTATTTCTTTTTTATATAAAGTCAACAGACAGACCCCCGTTTCTTTCAAAATATCCGCAAAGGAAAGATGGTATTTTTATACGCATATCTTCCCGTACTGGTGGAAGAGAGGATTGCTTGGTCGCGTAAATCCCAAATTGAGCAACTTTATTGCGATGCTTGGCAGAAGTTCTGAGATGATTGCCGGCTTCCAAAACAATATGGCGGCGATAGCGCACTATATCCCCAATTACAAGAGAATTATGGAAATGGGCACGACGGGGCTTATTGAACATATCAAGGAAATAGCCGCAGCACACCCCGAGAACAATCAAGATTTTTATAAAGCGACGATAATTTCTTTGGAGGCTCTCGCCGAATGGGGCTTGCGTTATGCCGAAGAACTAAAAAAACAAGCCGCGATAGAAAAAGACGCTGCAAGAAAAGCAGAGTTGACCCAAATGGCTCATATCTGTGAAAGGGTGCCAAAATATCCTGCAAGGACGTTTAAAGAAGCACTGCAAAGCCTTGTTTTCACCCAAATCGCATTGTGTCAAGAAGCGTATGAAAATGCCGTTTCTTTTGGGCGAATGGATCAAATCCTTTACCCGTATTACAAAAAGGATTTGGAAGAAGGGCAAATCACCTATGAACAGGCGCGCGAACTCATTATGGCATTCGTTCTGAAAATGGACGAGGCGATTTTAGTCAACGACGGCGACAGTTTCCTCAACGTTGCAAAACTGTTTGAAACGTTATCCACCGACCAAGCGCTGACATACGGCGGCATAGACCGCGAAGGCAATGACGCGACAAATGACATCACCTATATGCTTATAGACGCGTGCGAGTTGCAGCCTCTCGCCATAAACATGTGCGCGCGTATCAATAAAAACAGTCCGCAGAAATATCTTGACAGACTCGCAGAAATTTACATAAACGGCTGTCCGATGCCCGAAATGTTCAGCGATGAGGAATATTTGGATGCGGTTATGCGCCGTCACGTCACGACAATCGAAAACGCCCGAGATTATCCCATTGTCGGTTGTGTTGAGCCATTGGCAAGCGACGACCATTTCGGCAATACCGACAGTGCGAATATGAACGTCGTTTTGCCTTTTTTGCAAGGCATGAAAGGGCAAACCCACGAGTTGTGGAACTATACCAACCGCGAATATTTTCAACATTTGATTACTCGCGTTTATGAGTATCTTTTCTACAAAAAAACAAAATGTCCTTTTTGTCGTATGATGTCAACACACCGCAAAAACGTACTTGAGATAAAACGGGTGAAAAAGGGCATGTACATATATGAACCCGCGCAGAGTATGGAGCAGTTGCTTGAGAGAATGCAGACAAGTTTGAATAAACTTGCCACCGAAGTTCTTACCGACCAGCAGAATATCGAAAAACAACTTGCGACTTACTTCACCACTCCTCTCGCTTCTTCGATGTACGAAGGTTGTTTAAAGCGCGGCAAAGACGCATACGAGGGAGGCTGCGATTATAACACCAGCGGCATACAGGCGTTGGGCATCGTGGATGTGGCGGACAGTCTGTATTCTATTGAAGAATTGGTTTTCAAGCAAAAAAAATACACTATGCTTGAGATGATTGAAGCAATCGACGCAAACTTTGTCGGCGAGAAAAATCAAAAGATTTTGAAGGATATTTCGGCATTGCCCAAATTCGGCGACGACAGCAGCCGCGAGCCTGCCAAATGGGTTTCAAAGGTTATGGGAATGTACAAAGCCGCCCTCGACCAAGTGCCTTACAACGGCCCAAGAAATTCCTCCTATACCCCCGGCTATTACGCGCTTAACGTAAATGACCGCTACGGCCTTAAAACTCAGGCTTTGCCATCGGGACGCCTATCGGGAGTGCCGCTTGCCAACAGCATCACCAACCATTACGGTATGGAGGAATCCGACCTGCTCTCTTCGCTCAACGCAATAGGGGACGTAAATTATAAAGATTATGCTTGCAACGGCACAACCACCACTCTGCATATCGACAGCGCATTGTTTCCGGGGGAAGAAGGTATCAAAAATCTCTCAGGCATTATCTATACCTTCCTCACCGAAGGCGGAATGCAGTTCCAACCAAACGTAATCAATCGCGATTTGCTTATCGACGCCTACAACAATCCAGAAAAATATAAGTATCTTATGGTGCGCGTTGCAGGTTATTGCAGTTATTTCAACGAGTTATCAGACGACCTTAAAAAGGTAATCATAAACCGCACCTGCTATTCGTTTTGATATGATTTGTTTTATATAAATCGATAACGCTTTCAATTTGCTAATAATAAAAAACGCACCGCGCTTGCGGTGCGTTTTTCACTATAAGGGATATCTTTTGTCCATAATTTCAAGTTTATTTCTTTACGTATTGTGCGGCATATTTTTCTTGGTAGTAATTTGAGCGCACGCATTCAAAAGTGCCGTCTGGTGAAACGGTGATAATGGTGCAACCGCGCTGAACTTGTTCGTCTGCAATGCCGGGGTATGCAAGATAGTCAATGCTCAAACCGTATGTAAGACGTATGCCTTTGTATTCCACGGAGAAACTGTTGTAATGGTCATGGCCGCAAAAGACACCTTGAAGATTGCATTCCAGTCCTGTCTCAAAAAATTCGTCCTCGCCATAGCCGCAATAAACGCGATAAGTGCGTACGCCGTTTTTGGTGTTATCATTTTCGCCTTTGCCTTCCGGACCGCCAACGGTATTGTAAATGACTTTGACGTCATCGGTGTCATGACCGACTTCTGTATATTGCTTCCATGCGTCGCGGTATTCAACAAGCGGAATATGGATAAATGCAAGGTTTTTGACGGGTGCGGCATTTTCATCAATCGTCGCGTTTGCCGCATTGATTTTGTTTATTTCCGCGCTGTACCAGTCAACTTGGCATTGCTGTATGTTGTCATATTTCCACATCATACCAAAGATATCGCCGTCGGTATAGCTGTGGCTGTCCATAATGACGATTGCCTGTGTTGTCAAGCCCGCGGAGTTTTTGACTTTGATGATAGAGTTGCCATAGCCCGCATCTTCACCGCTAAAGCCGCGCTCGAACAAGCAATAACGGAAATTTTGCGACTCATAGTATTCGCAGAGGTCTTCGCGTGAATAATAACTGTACGCTTCCGTGTCGTGATTGCCGTAATTGAACGTCCAGTAAACACCAAGTTTTTCCATAAGCGTGGCTATAATTTTGGTTGCGCTCATATTGTTGAAAGTGCCTGCTTGAAAGGGCACGGGGTAGGCCATATCGCCCGTCAAAATAACGAGGTCGGGCTTTTCTGCAGTTACCATAGCTGCGACAGCGTTAAGAGCCCATTTATCTCTGTTTCGAGAAGTGAATCCTCCGCCTATGTGAATATCGGTCAACTGAAGAATTTTGAAATCTTCGTCGGTTGTGAAAGTGTAATATCCGTCCGCGTCTTTTTGAGGCGTAAGCTGCTCGCCTTCGGCATATACTGTGCTGTTGAAACTATCCGAATATTTAACAAGGTCTTTTAGACCGACAAAATTTGTAAGTGCAAACACCCCGATAATCACAAAAAGAGCCCCAAAAACACTGCCCGTGATTATCCAGTCTTTAATACAGCGGTTTTTGCGCACTTCCGGCGACATATCATTGCGGCGCAGTCTTTTTCTGCGATTGCCGTTTTTCTTGTACCACTTTTGCTCTTGGGATTCGGTGGTAGGCTCGTAAGGGTACATAGGTTTTTCAGGCTCTTCGTACGGTTTGAATCTAGACATAACAACCTCTCTTTTAACCACTCTCTTAGGTGATAAAAATTTTTGTTTTAATTTTTCGATAAATTTTGCGCAGATTTCAGTCGTTTTATATTTGTATGCTTCAAGGATAAAATCAAGACATCTTCCCGACTTTTGCCCGTAGTTGGTCGGCTTCCGATAACTATTTTTAATATCCGTTTGATGTTAAGTATGTTTAGATACGGTTATTTCAGTTTCCTACGGGTGTTAATCCGTCAATCAGGTTTGTTGCGGCAATGCCTAATTGCCGTCAAAAATTACACCGTAAGCGGTTTCAGGATTGTCGGTGATGATTGCATCCGCTCCCGCGTCAACCAAACACTTAATTTGCTCGGCGGAGTTGATTGTCCAATACTGCACGGCAATACCATAGTAATGCGCGAAGTCTATGAGCGCCGGAGTGGCAAGGTCAAAAAAACCGTTAAAGCCAACGGGTATTTGCAACACTTCAAAATCAAAATTTTTGGTTTTGACTCCGTAAAGGAACGCATAATAAAAATCAAGCACTTCGGCAATGCTTGCCGAGCGCGTGAGAGATGGGTACTTTTTGTCAATGTATTTGGTCACATTGTTTTTGAAAGTGCCGACTACGGTATTTTCCGTGATACCGAAACGCTCCATAGTTGCGAAGAGGATATCCATCGACTTCTCGCCCTTGTCGCCGCCGTTTTTGATTTCGATGATATAGTTAAGGTTGGGACGCACGGAGGTGAGATAGGTTAAAATCTCATCAAGTGAAAGTATTTTAACGTTGGACGGAATGTCTGCACCACGCAAATTTCGGTAAGGATAAGAGCCGTCTGTCGCCTGAAAATTTTCACCGAAATTCAACTCTTTAATTTCAGCAAGCGTTTTATCTTCGGCTTTTACCTCATCTTCGCCAAAATAAGATGTTGCATTGGACGTGCGATTGAGAGTGTCGTCGTGCAACAGCACAAGTTGACTGTCGGCGGTGATGTGCAAATCGAATTCGACAATGTCGACGCTGTACTCGGTGGCAGTCATACATTTTTCAAACGCCATCATAGTTTCTTCGGGTGCTAGGTCGCAGCCTGCACGGTGCGCGGAAATAAGCGGACGCTCGTCAAAACAAACGTAGCGGTTGTCGCCCGAATACGATTCAACTTTCGGCGACCGAGCGTATTTCCCCGTCGCGGGCAAAATAAGCGCGTTGAGCGCGAGAACCGTAATGATGACGCCCAACACCGACCAAACGATAATGCGCTTTTTATGGCGTTTGACCTTGTAGGCGGCGAGGGTGGCTTCATTCATTGCAGCGAGTTTCTTTTTATTCATAAGCCTCAATCAACACTTTCCCTTGAATGTGAATAATCAATTTACTGTTTTTACAAAGCGAAAATCGTTTTTTATGCACCGGTGCAAAGCCTTCCTTTTTTTCGTAACTGACAATCGGGAGATTGCAGTACGCAGCCGATTAATCGTTTGAATCAAGCATGACATTTTTCCGACTTTTGCCCATAGTTTATCTGCTTTACAGTCCATTCTTCATATCCAGCCGGCGTTAAAGGGAAGTTAAGTAAAGTTTTTTCAGTTTCCCTCCAATAATCAGACCGTCAAGAAGATTTTTACGTTCAATTAATATTATCACAAGAGATATTTGCTTTCAATAGTAAATGCGTTTTCGGCAAGGAAAATTCGTCCGTTAACAAATAAAAAAACTTTTCAAACCCCTTTCAAACTTTTGACAAAAAAAAATCAATACTGTATAGTGTATATA
>CAYIYN010000052.1:0-10974 GCA_964367645.1 uncultured Bacteroidaceae bacterium | reverse complement strand
TGCCACTGGTCGCAGCCGCCGCTTTGCGTCTAGGTGCGTCTGCGACTGGCGTACAGTCATTCGGGCAAGCCCGACGTTCGGGTGGGCTTTTATCCGCGCCCTGCGCGGATTTTCGCAACTTCGTAATTTGCCGACGTCCGTTAATATGTACGCTTGGTCAGAGTTATTTAGGAACTTCGTAATTTGCCAACGTCCGTTAATATGTACGCTTGCTCGGGGTTATTTCGTAACTTCGTAATGAGTGAGTGCGTGTTCACGCTCGCTCGGAGTATTTTCGCAACTTCGTAATGAGCGAGTGCGGGTTCACCCCCTCTTTTTTTACGTTTGCATATGCAAATTAATATTCTTTAAAAACACTTTGAAACTTTAATGTGATGATGTATAATGTCATATGCAGAAAGCCGATAATTTGAAAGGAGTTTTATTATGGAACTTTTTGAAGTGCTGTGTAAATTAAAAACGCAAGAAGAATTTAAGATGTTTTTTGAAGACCTTTGCACATACGCCGAGGTTGACAAAATGCAGCAAAGAGTGGAGTGCGCCCAAATGCTGCTTGACGGTTGCACCTACAATCAGGTTATCGAAAAGACAGATATTTCTTCTGCAACGTTAAGCCGAGTTTCGCGCTGTATTCAACACGGCAGCGGAGGCTATAACAAATTGCTTAAAAAAATGATGGAAAACGAACATAAATAATAGCCTAATACAAAAAAACAGAAAAAGAAAGCATACACCTAAAAAGCGCTGTACTTTTCAAAAACTGAGCCTAACCGACAATCGTTGGCGGCACAAAAATTTTTTAGAAGGGACTCAATTGACAACAACCGCCAATGAACAACACTATCCGCTTCCAAACGGAAATGTTGCGCGGCGGTTTTTTTGTACTTTTGCCTTATGTCTCAATCGAAATTTTTTAAGTCGCTGAGTCCTGCGGCCTTAGGGCGGGCGGTGCAAATAAGGCAAAAGAGCAGGCAAAGAAAAATTTATCTTATTTCACCCAAAGCGGCACTGGGATATGTTTTAGAGTTCCTGTTGCTGCTGCTGCTTTTTTCCGTGCGCGGCGAGGGGTACGCTCTTGCGCTCGGTATGCTCGCGGGGCTCGCGTTTGCAAAGCAAAATCTTGCCATAATTTCTCCGCTTTTTGCTATCGCGGGCTTGGTTTTTTATCAAAATCCCTACACTTTTTTGTACGTTTCCGTTCCGCCGATAGTTTTAACTGTCGTTTATTTTGTTTACGCTCGGCTTAGAAAAAACGTGCCTACATACGTTTCTGTTGCCGCGGCGACTCTTTCATCTTTGCCGTATCTGGTATTAAACGGAATTTTCGGCGACGATACGATGATGGTAATAGCGTCGGCGGTTATTATTCCCGTATTCTCGATGTGCAGTATTTTTGCGTGCTACGCAGTGCTGATAAGAGGGATAAAAAGCAAATTTACTCTAGACGAAAAAATCAGCATAGGAGTGGTTCTTCTTGCCGCGTCTTATGCTGCCTACGCGCTAAATCTGTTTGGATTTCGTCCATTTTATTTGCTCGCGCCATTTTTGATACTTTGTTTTTCCGACCGTTCTTCACCCTCTTCGACACTTTCGGTTTGCGCTGCGGTTGGGCTTGGCGCCGCTTTTGCCTCAAGGGACATTTCTTTGCTGGGGGTTGTCGTGCTGTGGGGGTGTTCGGCGGCGGCGTTGTCCGTTTACACTCGCTTTGCCTCGGCTGCGGCTATGACGGCGGTGGACACTTTGATGTGGCTTGTTGTGGGCTACTCGGGCGGCGGGTGGCGATCGCTTTTGCTTTTTGCAATCGGCGCGCTTGTATATTGTGTTTTGCCAAAGTCGGCAAGAGAAAAACTGCAACCGTCGCACTCAGCCGACAAGGCAAACGTCTATTGCGCCATAGTCAACCGCGACAGGCGCGAACTGTCGGAAAGGCTGTCGTCGGTGTCGGAAGTCTTCTTCTCTATTTCTGAAGATTTGGAACATACCGAAGACGGCAAAAAGAATTTGACGCCCTCGCGAATGGCATTGGAAATTGCCGCAAATTACTGCGGTCGATGTCCGGACAGAGAAGGGTGTTTTTCTGCCCTAGGAGGCGACACCGCGCCGATTTTGGAGCGCATGACAGGGGCGGCATTGAACAGGGGTAAAGTGACCATACTGGATATGCCGCCGTTTATTACGTCCAGATGTTCAAGAATGCAAAATCTTGCGGCGGTCATAAACAACACCGCCGACTCATACCGCGCCAGAATTGCGGTTTCAGGCGATAATCTGGATGCAAAAAGGCTTATGTCGGAGCATTGCGCGGGCGTTTCTCTTGCTTTTGACAGCCTTAGCCGAGAATGCGGCGAACAAATGTCGTTTGGCAGCGAACTTGAAGACGTGATTGCGGCAGAACTGGCGAAGCACAACATAATCGCGTCGGAAGTGGTGGCAGGCGGCGGAGAAAATTGCAGAAGCGTCACACTGGTTGTCAGAGAATGCGACGCGGACAAAGCGGTACTGCCAAGAGTCGTAGCGTCAATCGTTAAGACAAAACTAAAAGTTGTATCAACACTTCGGCGCGGCGAAGACAGGATTGTATATCTTTGCGCCGCTCCCATATTTGAAGTGGCTTACGGTGTGGCGGAAAAGTCCAAATTGGAAGTATCGGGTGACAGCCGCCGCATAATTTCCGTGCCGCCGAACAAAAGGATTTTTGCCGTTTGCGACGGTATGGGAAGCGGAGAGAGGGCAGCACGCACATCAACACAAACTGTCGAAATGGTTGAAAAGTTTTATCGTGCGGGATTTGGAAGCGACGTGACGCTATCTCTTATCAACAAACTGCTGTCATTAAGCGGAGAAGAAAACTTTTCGGCTCTGGATATTGCCGTGGTGGATACGGTTGGGGGCGGTATTGACATTGTAAAATACGGCGCGGCATCGGGATTTTTGGTGCGACGCGACCATATCGAAGTCATAAAATCGTCGCAACCGCCGGTGGGTATATTGGACAAAGTCACGCCCGTGACAGCACGTTATCAAATGTTTGACGGCGATATGCTTGTTATGACTTCCGACGGTGTGTCCGACGTTTTGGACGAGGGCGCTGTCATTTCGCTTGTGGACGAGGTGAACACCCTAAATCCTCAAACTCTTGCCGACAACGTCCTGCTTTCCGCCGTTCAAAACGGCGCGAGCGACGACTGTACCGTAATCGCGCTTCGCTTAATTGCAGTTTAAGAAAAATATATTTTCAAAACCTCATTAAACGTGCTACGTTTTTGCGCGTTTTTGCGCGCGCGGTATGGACAAGTTTCAGCTTTTGGGGTATACTAATCCTATGAGCCTTTTATTCGATTACAAAAAAGTTCCGTCCTGCAAAATTGCGCTGGGACTTTCCGGCGGCAGAGATTCAATGGCGCTTGCTCACGCGCTTTTAGATGCGGGAGCGGATTTTTTCGCGGTCAATTTTGAACACGGCATCAGAGGCGAAAGTTCGGTTAGCGACAGCCTTTTTGTCAAAAATTATTGTGAAAAAGAAAATATAGAGTTGTTGTCGTTTTCCTTTGACGTACCTAAATACGCACAAGAGCAGCGCCTGACAACGGAACAGGCGGCAAGAGAATTGAGATATGCCGTTTTTGAAAATTTAGTCAAAGAAGGAAAGTGCGAAATCATTGCCTTGGCTCACCACGCAGACGATCTGGCGGAAACCGTTTTGATGAGAATATTGCGTGGAACGGGTGTTCGCGGGCTTGTCGGAATGAAGGAATTCAGCGGCGTGTATTGGCGACCTATGATAGACGTAACGCGCGAGAGAATAAACGGATACATCGAGGAAAACAAAATACCTTTTGTCGAAGACGAAACAAACGCAGAGCGCGTCTATACACGCAACTTTTTAAGAGAAGAAATGAAACGGCTTAAAGAGCGTTTTCCGTCATTGGAAGAAAGTTTTTCAAGGCTGAGCCGTAACGCGGCGGAGGTCAATTCTCTTGTTGAAAACTTGACTCCGATGCCCATAGTTGCCGATGGCGAAGCAAAGGTTTCAATATCCAAGATGGCGGCGTTGCACGACACGCTAAAAAAATGCTATATCCGTCGCGCATGCGAGGCCGTTGGTATAATGCAGGACATCGAAGAAAAGCATTATGCTCTTGTTTTCTCCCTTGCGGAACTTGAAAACGGCAAGAGAATTGAACTTACACACGGGCTGAACGTTCACCGTGAAAACGATTTTCTCGTTTTTGAAAAAAAAGGGAATTGCTTTTTAACATCCGAAATTCCCTTTGCGGGAGAAAGCGTCGAGGGTGTTTTGAATTGTGAAAAAGCGTGCAATTTGCCCAAAATAATTGAAGAAGGAGAATTGTTTGTCGATTATGACAAAATCCCTTCGGATTCAGTTTTGAGAAATCCCGAAATAGGCGACGTGTTTCCAAAATTCGGCGGCGGCACAAAAAATCTGGGCGACTATTTGACGGATAAAAAAATCCCGCTTAGGAACAGAAAAGAACTCGTTGTCTGCGTGTCAAAAAGCCGACCTAAAGAAGTGCTTTTTATCGTGGGAGTGGAAATCTCAAGCGCGCTCGCGGTGGATAAAAATACAAAAAATATTTTGAAAATTACGAAAGGATAATCCAAGAATATCGGAAGATACAAGATTATCGGGAGATACAAATGCAATACGGAAAAGATATTGAAAAAGTGCTTGTCACAAAAGAAGAAATTGACACCAGAGTTCAACAACTGGCAGATCAAATCAACAAAGATTACGCCGGAAAAGAAGTGACTCTTGTGGTGACGCTGCGCGGCGCAGTGGTGTTCTTTGCGGACTTGTTCAGAAGGCTCACCGGCAATGTGGACTGCGATTTTATCGCCGTTTCAAGTTATGGTGCCGGCACCACGTCAAGCGGCGAAGTCAAACTTGTGAAAGATTTGTCTTCACCCGTAAAGGGCAGGCACCTAATCATCGTTGAAGATATCATAGACACGGGCGTCACGCTTGTGTACCTTAAAAAATTGTTGGAAGCAAGAGAACCCGCTTCTGTCAAACTCTGCGCGCTGTTGGACAAACCTTCGCGCAGAAAAGTTGACTTAAAAGGCGATTACGTCGGCTTTGAAATTCCCAACGAATACGTTGTGGGATTCGGGTTGGACTACGACCAAAAATACAGAAATTTGCCGGAAGTTTGCGTTTTGGCACCATGGGTATATTCAAAATAAATGAATGCCATTGAAAACAGCCTCAAAAAACTTGCAAGTCATTTTCCTGCAAAAACCCCGCTCTACGCTGTGGGCGGATACGTACGTGACACGCTTTTAAACTTGGAGTGCCACGACGTTGACCTTTGCTCAGAATTGACAGTTGAAGAAGTCAAAACGCTATTATTAAATACGGAATTTGAAGTTTCAGACAAAAATTTGAGAGTGGGAACGGTGGTTATAAAAACGCGCGGATTTAACGCGGAATACACAACTTTCAGAACGGACAGTTATCCGTCAAGCGGCAAACATCAACCACTTGGAGTGAGTTTTACAAAGGACATTTACCTGGATTCAAAGCGCAGAGATTTCACCTGCAACGCATTGTATCGCGACATTGTCAAAGACGAGATTATCGATCTTTTAAACTCAAAAGAGGATATCGAAAACAAAGTTCTTAAAACGGTGGATAATCCCGACAAAGTGTTTTCGGAAGATGGCCTTAGAATCCTGCGACTCGTTCGATTTGCCGCCGAACTGGGTTTTGAAATTGACACAGAAACGTTTAATGCGGCCAAGCGAAAAGCGAATTTGGTCAAAGATATCAGTTCAGAACGTATTCTTGTCGAACTGGACAAAATTTTTGTCAGCGACACCGCTCATCCTGAACTGGCACCGGTTGACGCACATTACAAGGGAATAAAACTGCTTGTCGAATTGGGGCTTGACGAGATTTTGTTGCCCGAACTTGCGGCTCTTAAGGGTCTTGAACAAAACGTCAAATATCATATATACGACGCATTTGATCACTCCTTGGAGTGTTTCCGCTTTGCGCCCAAACAAATCAGGTGGGCGGCACTTTTGCACGACGTTGGAAAGCGCCCTTGCTTTGACAAAAACGGCAATATGTACGGGCACGACTCCGTCGGTGCAGAAATGGTTTCCAATAGACTGGCAATGTTGAAATTTCCAAAAGCGCGCGCCAAAAGGATTGTCGATCTTGTTGCCGCTCATATGGTAAACATCAGCGGAAATATGTCGATGAGCAAACTTAGGTGGTTCATCGCAGAGCGCGCCCATATTGCGCTTGACCTTGCGGATTTGAAAGACGCGGACGCCAAGGCGTCGTCCGGTTATCCTTTAGAAGACAATTTTGTGAGGAATGTATATAACGACTTAATAATCGAGGGAGCCCCGCTGTCCATACGCGAACTTAACGTTGGCGGTGACGATCTGATTCAAATGGGAGTCAAAGAGGAATTTCGCGGCATGATTTTGTATCAGTTGTGGAAAGAAACGATAATGAACCCCGTGCTGCGCGATAGGGAAAAGGCACTGGAATTTCTGAAGAAAAAAGGAGAAAAATTATGACCGCTTTGTACGTATTGATTGCAATTTGTTGCGCGCTCAGTCTAGTTGCCGCCGTGCTGTCTTTTTTGATATACAAGAAAAGCAAGCAGAATGCGATAAGCGCGGAAAGCGAACTACAAGAGCAAGTCACAAATACAATTCGTCAAGAAAACGGAATGCTTACGGGCGCTATTAACGCGCAGTCGGGCTACACGCGCGATTTGACGGGGCGTTTTGACAATTTTATGATAAACGTCGACAGGAAACTGGACGATATAAAAAGCGACAACTCAAAAAATATTGCGTACGTAAGGGAAGAAAATTCCAGAACGCTTGACGCAGTCAGAAAGGACAACGCAGAGCAACTTGAAAAAATGCGTGCCACAGTTGACGAAAAACTGGCGACTACGCTTGAACAGAGATTTAACGATTCTTTCAAACTTGTGGGAGCAAGATTGCAAGAGATAAACGTAACATTCAACGCGTTGCAGGGTTTGCAGAGCGACGTAAACGATTTGAACAAAATATTTAAGAATGTCAAAACAAGAGGAACTTGGGGCGAAGTTTCTTTGGATAGTCTTTTATCGCAAATACTGACACCGGACCAGTATGTCAAACAGGCGCGATTTACTCGCGGAGCGGGCGAAGATTTGAGAGTGGACTTTGCCATAAAAATGCCGGGGCAAGGCGACGGAACCGTGTTTTTGCCCATTGACGCAAAATTTCCGCTTGAAGACTATCAGCGCCTTGTCGAAGCATCTGCCCAAGGCGATACTGCCGCGATTGAAATTTACTCCAAAGCCCTTGGTGACGCGGTTTTAAAACAGGCGCGCTCCATACGCGACAAATATATCCGCCCACCCAAAACAACGGATTTTGCAGTAATGTACCTGCCTATCGAAGGTCTTTATGCCGAGATTGTAAAACACACCGATTTATTGAGTAAACTGCAAATGGAATGCAGAGTTGTTGTCTGCGGTCCTACAACCTTGTCTGCACTGCTTAACAGTTTGCGAATGGGATTCCGCTCGGTCGCAATAGAAAAACGCAGTAAAGAAATTGCAGTGCTGCTCGGGCAGTTTCAAAAGGATTTCGGCATTTTCAGCAAGTACTTATCCCAGATTAAAATGCGCGTCGGAAGCATGCAAAAATCCATTGATGACGCGGAGCGCAAGAGTGCAAGCATCGGCACAAAACTTTCAAAAGTCACAAAAATCAAAGTTGACAGCGAGGATATTGATTTGATTGGCGGACTTGATGAATTTGATGAAGTGGCAGCGGACATACTTGACGATATACCGGAGGAAGAAGATGAAGGCTGATTTGCATCTGCACACCACTTGTTCCGACGGGGCAATGACGCCGATTGAGATAGTGCGTTGGGCAAAAAGCAACGGACTTGAACTAATATCCATAACCGACCATGACAGTGTCAGCGGTGTTGACGAGGCGATTGCAGAGGGCGAAGCACTTGGGATAAAAGTTATTCCCGGCATAGAAATATCATCTTTTTCAAATTGCGAAATTCATATACTCGGCTACAATATCGACTATCGCAATCCTAATTTTCAAGAGGAACTTGAAAAAGTCAAAGATATGCGCAAAGAGCGAAACGCCGTTATTTTTGACAAACTGAACAGACTTGGCATAAACCTTGAAATGGACCCTATGGCAGACGGCATAGGCAGATTGAACATAGCGCGGCAGATGGTGAAACTAGGCGTCGCAAAAGATATAAGCGACGCATTTGAAAATTATCTCGGACCGCACGGAAAGGTGTATACGGAAGTCAAACGCACAACTCCCTTGGAGGCGGTCAGACTGATTGGACGCTACGGCGGATTATCATCTTTGGCGCACCCAAAAAAATTTCTTCAAGAAGGAAAATTGGAACTGTTGGTTTCGGGCTTAAAGATTTTCAGATTGAGCGCTATTGAAACGGATTATCCAACGCACACGGAAGGAGAACGGCGCGCGCTTAAATCACTTGCCGACAGATATGGACTTTTATATACGGGCGGCAGCGATTTCCACGGCGAAGAAGACAGGCATTTCAGCGTGGAACTGAGTGTCAAAACTTTGCGCGCATTGAAATATTGACCCTTTTATTTCCGGTTGAGCACTGTCCCAAAGCGAATAATCAACCCTCTTCAACGCATACTAGGAGTATGCGTTTTGCTTTTTTAAAGCCAAACAAAACGGAGAGCACCATAAAAAACATTGAACGTGTCGGAGTGCTTCTATTTCTCATACAATGTTGTATGACTCTTTTTGTAACTTTTTCGGATATCAAGAACACGGCTTCCGCCGAGGTCCCCAAGGTCGGGCTGATTGCAAATTTTTCAACCTATTACGGCGAGAGCGCAGAAAACAGAAAGCATAATATTGCCCTTGCAGCTTCCAAAATCAACGAAACGGTGCTTTATCCCGAAGATGAGTTTTCTTTTAACGACGTCGTTGGTCCAAGACGTGAGGAAAGAGGTTTCAAAAAAGCGAACATTATCCGTGACGGAGAGTTTGTGGAGGGCATCGGCGGCGGGGTTTGTCAGGTTTCAACAACAATCTACAACTGTGCATTGCTTGCCGATCTTGCCATCACAAGGGTACAACCGCACTCTTTGCCCGTTTCATACGTTTCGCCGTCTTTTGACGCTATGGTTTCATCCGCAAGCGACCTTAGATTTGCAAACACTCTGTCTGCTCCCATAACAATCAAGATGTACGCCGACGGCAGATTTTTGAAGTGCGAAATTTATGGTGTTGCAGGGCGCAGCGTCAGACGTCGTTATACAATCACAGGCACCGTGCCGATGGAAACGGTATACGTTGACGATGATACTTTGAATATCGGTGAAGAAAAGATTGATTCCTTTGGGCAAAACGGCATTAAATCGGTTGGCTATTTGGAATATTTTGCCGACGGAAAAATGATTGGCAGTGTAAAAATTCGCAATGACAGTTACGCTCCGCAAAAGCGTGTAATACTTCGCGGAACAAAGTCACAAACCATATCCGATATTGACACAGTCCCGCGCGGGGAGTTATAATCAAACATAGTACAATGAAGGGGTGCAGATATTCTGCGTCGGTAAATGGACTACAAAGATTATTTTAGCGAGTGGCTTAATAATAATGAACTTAATGAGTCGGAGCGCAAGCGTCTATCCTCTTTGACCGAAGAAGAAAAGAAAGAAATGTTTTATAAACCGCTGGAATTCGGTACGGCGGGAATGCGCGGGATTATTGACCTTGGCACCAACAGAATAAACAGATTTACAGTCAAACGCGCAACCAAAGGTTTGGCGGATTTCATAAATTTGCTCGGCGCGGCGGCTGCGGCGCGCGGCGTGGTGATAAGTTATGACACCAGAAAGTTCAGCGGTGAGTTTGCCGTCAGTTCGGCGAAAGTGCTGTCAAATTACGGCGTCAAAGTTTGGCTGTTTGAAAACGTCCGTCCCGTGCCCTTTTGCTCATTTGCAATTCGCCATCTAAATGCCGAATGCGGCATTATGATTACGGCTTCTCACAATCCCAAAATCTACAACGGTTACAAAGTTTACGGCTCGGACGGAGCGCAGATGTCGCCCGAATCGACAGATAAACTTGTCGAATTTATATATTCAACACCATATTTTGGCATAAACGAAGGCAGTGCGGTGCTTGATACCAACAGCATCAACGGCTGCAATAATTTAAAAATCGATGAAAATATTACGATAATCGGCAAGGACGTTGATGACGCCTATTTTGATGCTATCGAAAAACTTTCCTTGTCAAAAAATCAGGTCGAGAAATACGGAGGCAAAGTAAAAATCGTTTATACTCCGATTCACGGCAGCGGCTATATGCCCGTCACTACGATACTGTCACGCATGGGAATTAACGTCGCGGTTGTGCCCGAGCAGGCTCTCCCGGATACGGATTTTTCAACGGTCAGAGTTCCAAATCCAGAAGAGGCAGATACGCTCCGAATGGGTGTTGAACTAGCGGATAAGATTGGCAGCGACGTGGTAATCGGTACGGATCCCGATGCCGACCGTATGGGCATTGCCGTCAGAGGCGAAAACAATAAATTTATCCTATTAAACGGCAATCAAATCGGAGTGCTGCTTGCCGACTACATTATGAAACGCAAAACCGAGAACGGAACTTTGCCTAAAAACGGAGCAATTGTCAAAACTATAGTAACAACGGAACTGGCAAGAAAAATCGCCGACAATTACGGCGTCGCAACTTTTGACGTGTTGACAGGATTTAAATACATAGGCGAGAAAATCGCAGATTGGGAATTAAGCGGCGAATATACCTATATTTTTGGATTTGAGGAGAGTTACGGTTCGCTTTTTGGCACTCACTCGCGCGATAAAGATGCCGTCGTCGCGGCTATGACTTTTGCCGAAATGATATGCTATTATGAAAGCAAGGGGCAAAGCATATACG
>CAYIYN010000051.1:0-11223 GCA_964367645.1 uncultured Bacteroidaceae bacterium | reverse complement strand
AAAGTGCGTTAAGCCCAAGCCGCACAGAAGTCGCGGCTAGTCGCGGCGGCGCAGGGCAAGCGGCATAATGAGGCGACGATACTTAATGTGCGAGAGCCGAGTGTGTCCCCGCCGTAAGGCTCGCGTGGGTCCCTTTAGGGGGAACGCGATTGGGGAAACACCTGAGGAAGGGGGAACTTTCAAGACACTAGGAAAGGGGAAACTCAAAGAAAATTGGAGTATTCTTGCCACCGAATGATTGAGTGCTGGGTCATTCTTTTATTTTAGATGCCCCCTCTTTCCCCACAAGGGGGTATTTCTCCCACCACTCGAATAAGCACTTTGCCTATTTAGTTTTTAGTCGCTCGCGGGGGCGACACCCCACCTCACTGCTAGTTATCGTCGCTTTATTATGCCACTGGTCGCAGCCGCCGCTTTGCGTCTAGGTGCGTCTGCGACTGGCGTACAATCATTCGGGCAAGCCCGACGTTCGGGTGGGCTTTTATCCGCGCCCTGCGCGGATTTTCGCAACTTCGTAATTTGCCAACGTCCGTTAATATGTACGCTCGCACAGTGTTATTTCGTAACTTCGTAATGAGTGAGTGCTGGTTCACTCCTCCTTGGGGTTGTTTCGCAACTTCGTAATGAGAAAGTGCGTATCCACTCTTGCATTGAAAGTTTGTCCAGTGGCGACTCTTCGACTGCGCTCAGAGTGACAATATAGCGTATTAAATAAAAACGGCACACAGATGTGCCGTCAATACTATTTTGATTTTTTTGTCGCCTATGCAAAAAACTGCTTATCTTTTGACGTATTTCACGCCTCTTTCGCCGACGATATTTGCCAATCGCTTTATTAAATCGCCCGTCACTTCAACCCTTTGCGGCAATTCGACAAGACAGGCTTTCCCGTCTTTGACCACTTGCGCCTGCACACGGGTGTTGCCTTCAAACATAGGCAAAATACCGTTTATCAGCCTTTGTTCAGTTTGGCTGTTGACAAGAACGTACAACACACTTCCGCTATGGCCGCGCTTACTGTTTTCCCAACTTTCCAGCCTGTCAACTGTGATTTTCGGTTCGCTTTCATCTCTTAAATCAACTCTGCCCTGAACTATTAGCGGTGAATCCTCGTCGAGCAGCCAGTTGAATTGCTCATACGTTTTTCCATACATTGCAAAATTGATTGTACCCTGTCTGTCTTCAAGTATGCCAACGGCAAATTTTGACTGATTGGTTTTGCCGACCTTGACTTCGTAGGACGACACGACACAACCCATTTTTATTTGTTTGCCCGACAGATTGACGTCCACTTTTCTGATTTCGGAGGCTTCAATATCCTCGTCGATTTGGGCATCTTCGCCCTCGACGTACAACATTCCCGTATCAAAGTTAAACGTGCCTTTGGGCGCGGAATAGTTGTCAAGCGGGTGTCCGCTTACATACATACCCAAAACTTCCTTTTCGCCCCTAAGAAGTTGCTCTTTGGGATATTCGATAAGTTCGGTGTATTTTACGCTCAAGTCTTCAAGTACGTCGTCAAACAGCGACATTTGCCCCGTCATTCGGTTCTTTTTGTCGGCGGCAACGGTGTCCATAATGCGCTCGTAACTGGCAATCAACGTCGCTCTGTTTTTGCCAAAACTGTCAAACGCTCCGCCTTTTATCAAACTTTCGACCATGCGTTTGTTTATCTGCCCCGAGCAACGCGTAATAAAGTCGCGTATGTCCAAAAATTCGCCGTTATTCCTTTCGCTAAGCACGTATTCCATAGCCTGATCGCCAACGTTTTTTATGCCCATTAGGCCGTAACGCACGTTTCCGTTTTCAATGGAAAAGAACTTTTTGGAGCGGTTTATATCAGGAGGCAACACTTTTGTACCCTGCTGCACCAAATAACCAAGATAATGCTTGACTTCGTCGGCGTTGGTAATGCGGTTGTTGATGACGGAACTGAGATAATGCGTGGGATAATAGCACTTCAACCAAGCCGTTTGATAGGTGAGGAAAGTGTATGCCGCCGCGTGCGATTTGTTGAATGCGTAACTGGCGAATTTCAAAATGGATTCAAACAGTTCCGACGCCGTATCTTCTGCCATTCCGTTGGCGACAGCGCCGGGGACGTATTTTTTTGTTTTATCGCCGTCCAGCACTCCACCGTGCAAAAAGATTTCCTTTTGCTTTCTAAGTTTGTTTTCGTCTTTTTTGGATATGCCGCGTCGCATAATGTCCGCTCCGCCAAAACTGTATCCCGCCACTTTTTGGGCAATCTGCATAACTTGCTCTTGATAGACGATACAGCCGTAAGTGACTTCCAAAACTTCTTTAAGTTTGGGGTGAGCGTAAACGACGCCTTTTGGGTTTTTCTTGCCTTGCAAAAATCTATCGATAAATTGCATAGGTCCGGGGCGGTACATAGATATTCCTGCGATGACGTCTTCAAGAGAGGTGGGTTGAAGTTGCGACATAAACTTTTTCATTCCGCCGCTTTCCAGTTGGAACACCGCTTCGCAGTCACCGGATGATATCAGTTCAAAAACTTTGAGGTCATCGTAGCCGAGTTTGTGGAAATCTATGTCTACACCTTTATCTTCTTTTATGGATTTGACCGTTTCAGAAATATCGGTAAGGGTTTTAAGACCCAAAAAGTCCATTTTGAGAAGCCCAAGTCTTTCCACAACCAACTTGTCAAATTGAGTTGTAATATCTTCGCCGTTACGGCTAAGCGCTACGTGGTCGACTATCGGCTCTCCGCAGATAACCACCCCCGCCGCATGAATTGAAGTCTGCCTAGGCATACCTTCCAACTGCATTGCGATGTCGATGACCTTTTTTGCCGTGTCGTTTGTGTTGTACAAGTCTGCAAAATCTTTGGAATAGTTTTCAGAACCTTCGGTCAGGACTTGTTTTAAAAGAACTTTGCCAACGGGTATATTTTTTACCCAGTTATTGGATTCCGTATACGGTACGTCGTAAACGCGCGCAATATCTTTGACAACGGCTTTTGCGCTCATCGTCGAATAAGCGATAATCTGCGACACGTTGCTTGCACCGTATTTATTTACAACATAGTCGATAATTTCGACGCGCCTTACAAAGCAAAAGTCTATATCAAAGTCGGGCATCGAAACTCTTTCAGCCGACAAAAATCTTTCAAAAAGCAAATTGTATTTCAGTGGATCAACGTCCGTTATGCCTATAGAATATGCCACGATACTGCCAACGCCGCTACCACGTCCGGGGCCAACCGGTATGCCTTTTTGTTGCGCCGCGTGAACGTAGTCCCACACAATCAAGAAATAGTCGTTGAAGCCGCACTCGTCTATTACTTTAAGTTCATATTCCAAACGGTTTATTATGTCGTCAGTCAAAACAGGATATCGGGTTTTGACCTTTTCACAGGCAAGGTCGTGCAGATATTGCGCAGCTGTGCGCTCGCCCATATCGGGATTTGTGTAGTGCGGTATATATGTGTGGTCGGCATCTACAACAAAATAACTTCCGTCCACTTTATCCGCTATCTCGAGGGTGGATTCTATTGCTTCGGGGCACCAATCAAAAAGTTCCGACATTTCGTCAGACGTTTTCAAATAAAAATTGTCATTGTCAAATCTGGCTTTGTTAAATTCGTTCTTTTTGCACTGCAAAGAAACGCATTCCATTGTGTCTTGCACGTCTGCATCGGCTTGTTCTATGTAGTGAACGTCGTTTGTGGCGACAACCTTGACACCAACTTCTTTTGCCAGTTTTACAAGTTGGTTCAACACCTTTTGGTCTTCGGGCAAAGAATGGTCTTGAAGTTCAACATAAAAATCGCCCGCGTCAAACATGCCCTTCAATTTCAAAGCGTATTCGACGGCTTTGTCATATTCACCTGACAGGATATACCTTGGTAGGCGACCCGCAAGACACGCCGAACAACAGATAAGTCCTTCCGAGTGCTTTTTTAAAAGATTTAGGTCGATACGCGGCTTTCCGTAAAATCCATCGACGAAAGACGCAGAGGAAAGTTTCATAAGGTTTTTATAACCGATTTCATTTTTTGCAAGTAGTATCAAATGGTCGTAGTGATGCAAAACTTCCGCCCTTTTGTCGTACATATTTTCGGCAACGTAAAATTCACTGCCTATAATCGGCTTAATTCCGTTTCGGCGCATTGCGTCCACAAACGTATGAACGCCGTAAAGATTGCCGTGGTCGGTTATTGCAACGGCATCCATACCGCGCGCCTTTAGAGCCTCTGCCAGAGGATACGCAGTGACGGCTTTTTCCTCGCCTTTTTCGTCTTTTTTGAATACCTGCCTTGTGATTCTGACTGCACCGTCAAGCAAACTGTATTCTGTATGAAGATGAAGATGTATAAAATCCGACATGTCTTTTTGATTTCCTTTTTATCTATCCTACCGTTTTTAGTGCCGTTTTAGATTCAATTTGTTTATGCAAATCTTTTGATTTGCCAACGACAATAGGGTTCCTGTATGCTAAATTAGTGTTGTTTTTATTGTTTGACTGCAAAAATTATTTCAATCCATATTCGCAATTTCAAGCAGTTTGCGGAGTCTGTGATTTAGACAACTTTTTGTCACTTTGAGTATGTCTGCAAGTTCGCTAAGTGACGATTGCGGATATTCCATTCTCGCTTGAGCGGTTTCTTTTAGGGCGGGAGGCAAACTGTCAAGCCCTTCGGCGTCTTCTATAAGTCCTATGGCAAGCAAATGCCTTGAGGCGGCAACAAAAGTCTTGTCGAGGTTCGCCGTTTCACAAATAACGGCGCGGTTCAGGCTGTTTGCGGTATCTCTTTCGTCAATAATGCCTTTTAGCGTAAGCGCGCAGTCGCAAAGTCCAAGCAATGCCAAGAGATTCAAAATTTCGTCGCGGTCTTTTATATACACCAAAAAGAGCGCGCCTCTTTCGCTTATCTTTGCACCGGCCCCTACAAGCGAAAGCAATTCTTTCACACTTTCCGCACTGACCTCTTCATCCAATCGATATTCAAAGTGGTATCCGTCTTTCTTTTCTTCCTCGTTGAGTGACGGCACGTATACTCCGCCCACGGCTAAAAACAGTCCTTTAAGATAGGCTTTCGCCAATGATAATTCCTTAAAGAACGGTTGCGGCACTTCGTCTTCAAAGCCGTTGAACGCATCGCTCTCTTCGGGGATAAGAAGTGTGTCCACCAACACTTGACGGCTGTAACCCGTAGGCACTGTAACCGAATACGTGCGGTTTCCTTTTTTTGAGCCTGATTTTATCTCCTCTGCCGAAATTTCAAATTCCGCAGGATAAAACCGCTTTAACAAGTCAACGACAAACAAGCACTCGTCGTAGGTTGAAAGAGTGACCACGAGATTGACGCGCTTTTTCACGATATTAATTGCGCCGGCGTGTTTAACAAGCGCCGACAAAAAAGCGGTGACTTCTTTATCAACATTAAAATCGCTCCCGATTATTTCAGACGTCACGCGGTCTTTGAAAGCGAAGATCTCACTCATCGAATGTCCCTCTTCCAGTTTGATTTATCTTTAAAGATTGCTTCTTTATCAATTCCGTAAATTCTTTCGGTTGGTATATGGTGCTTTATAACAAATGCCTCAATGTCATCAAATCTGCCGACATTTTTGCTCTTGTGAGCGTCCGAACCGACAATAAGTTTTGCTCCCGATTCAAGCACTTTGTCCAAATCTTTTTCAATGTCTTTTAAATGTTTGACATTAAGTTCGACATACGCTCCCGTTTCGGCAGCAACTTTGCATACCGCCGCCGTATCCACCAAAGCGCGGCTGTTAGGATGCACCACTATATCCACAGGATAAGTGCGAAGCGCAGTAATATAAGACGCGGTGTTTTTTTGTATCATCAACCGCCTTATGCACTTAGGGAAAAATCCGTTTATGACGATAAACCAAAACGCGCCTTTCCACATTCTTGCCGTCAAGAAACGGTGAAACCCCAAATTTAACACTTCGGCACGCCTCACTATCTCATCGGGAACGTCCACCCTTCCTTGCGTATTGGCAAGGTTGCCCTCAACGCCGTGAAGGACGATGACACCGCTACCTTTCAGTGCGGCGATTTCCTCTTCCTGCCTATTATATTTTTTGACAGTAAGATGGCACAAAATATTTGTAAAACCGTGATCGGTTATTGCAATCTGTTTTAAACCGCGGCTTTTCGCTGCGGCAACGTTGCTTGCAATCGTTCCACTTCCGTCACTGGCTTTTGTATGAGTGTGATAATCTCCGACAAAATTCATCTGTTTTGCTCGTTTTGTGCGCTCCTTATTTTTCTTAGATATTCTGATATGTCGATTGTTTTGACTTTGTCACTTCCTTCGTAGCGACGCTGCCCGATTATGCATTTATTTGAATTTCTATGTTTTTACTTGCCGTTATAGATTTAACGCTTTCAGTTTCAGACGATGACAAATTCTCTTTCCAGTTTTACGCCAAATTTTTGCAATACGGTTTCTTCTGCAAGGTACACAAGACTTAAAAAATCCAGTGCGCTTCCGCCGCCGATATTGACAATAAAGTTAGCATGCATTGGGCTGATTTGCGCCCCGCCGTGGATTAGTCCTTTAAGTCCTGCCTTTTCTATGTAGCAGCCTGCGGGCTTGTCCGCATTTTTGAACACGCTCCCAAGAGAGGGCAGCCGAGGCTGTTTTTGCACCCTTATATGCCCAAACTCGCGGGCGCGACAAACGGATTCTTCTCTACTTATTTCAGCAAACTTCAACTTTGCACAAAGAATTATTTTCTTTGGCCCTTGCCTGTACCGCCATTCAACTTCACTTACGTCATATTCCTCTATACTTGCACAATCGACACTTAATACGATGATTTTTGATATATAATCGCTTATTTGTGCGCCGAATGCGCCTGCATTCATTCTGATTGCTCCGCCGAGCGTGCACGGAACTCCTATAAGAAATTCCAAACCGCCCAAGCCGTTCTTTCTTCCGAAAGCGATAACGTCGTTAATTTTTGCTCCGGCGCCTGCTTTGATATAACCGTTTTCAAATTCAACGCCGTTTAGATATGAAGTTGACACTATAGGACGTTTTATAATTCCGTCACAAAGCAGCGTATTTGAGCCGCCGCCGAGGACAAAAGGATTGTCCTCTTTTGTCAGTTCAAGAACTTCAATCAATTCTTCCGCGTTTGACGGAAGATACAGCCTTTCAACCGTTCCTCCGCCGCGGTATCGTGACAGAGTTGCAGCATCTACGTTTGTTCGCACTATCATAAAACATTATACGGTTTTTTGTGCGAATGTAGGATTAAAGGCGAATCATTTGTTTGACTTTTGTATGTGCAGCCTCAATATCTAGGCCTGTTTTTCTCGCGCAATCTTTCGGATAGCGTTTCCAGAGCGTCTTTCCCCATATACTTCAATCTAAAATTACGGCTTGCGGCCTCGATTACGACTGCCAAATTTCTGCCTGCCGTAACCGGCACCACGATTCTTTCAAAATCAACACCCAATATGTCATAGGTCAGTTTGTCGTCACCAAGTCTGTCGTAGGTCTTTTTGCTGTCCCAACGCTCCATTTCTATGACAAGGTGGATACGCTTTTGTGTGAGCACGCCGCCCACCCCGTACATTGCTTCAACGTCGATCAAGCCAACGCCCCGCACTTCCAATAAATTTGCGGTTTCTTTTGCGGGATAGCCGTATATCTTGTTTTTTATACGTTTTACTTCCACCAAATCGTCGGCAACCAGCATATGTCCGCGGTGCACCAATTCTAATGCGGTTTCGGATTTTCCTATGCCGCTCTCGCCGATTATCAAAACCCCGATGCCGCTTATGTCCAGCAGTTCTCCGTGCACGGTTGCGCTCTCTGCAAGTTCCGCCGTGAGATAATGAGTCAGATCGCTTTCGACCTGCGTTGTCGTCAAGGGGCTTGCAAAAAGAGGTACGGCGTATTTTACGGCGATCGCCTTCATCGTATCGTCGGGCTTTCTGTCGTGGGAAACGATTATGCAAGGAGGATGATAGCCAAACAGTTTGTCAAGTTTCTCCTCTCGCTTCGGCTCGGACAGTCCCATAAGATAGCCCATTTCGGCGTTCCCGAGTACATGCGCTCTTTGATGCGGAAAATACTCTTCATATCCCGCAAAAAGCAACCCCGGTCTGTTTGTACCGGTGGAAACAAAGCACAAATCTTCCTTTCCGGAATTGATGATTGTAAGTTCCAAATCAGATGCAAATTTTTCCGCCGAAACGGTATATTTTGGTTTTTGTGGGATTGGATTCGGCTTTTCCATGGTTTCCTCCTGAACCCTATCATTGTACAATAGATGGCTTAGTTTTTCAAGGAATATACACCTTGTCGCTAATTTGTATTGCTATTTACCATAGCCTCATGAATGGCATTGGCAACGTTTTTGGGCATTCCCGCCGCCGTAAGTTGTTCTACGGTTGCGTGTCGTATGTTTTCCAAACTGCCGAAATTTTTCATCAGAGCAGTTGCGCGTGTCTTGCCCACCCCCTCAATTTTGGTGAGTGCCGTTTCGGTGACGTGCTTGCTCCTTAAACTTCGGTGATAAGATATTGCAAAGCGGTGCGCTTCGTCGCGTACCCTTTGAAGCAGTTGCAGTGCAACGCTGTCAAGCGGTATCAATATACTTTGCTTGGGGTCGTCGCCCAAAAACACCTCTTCTTCGCGCTTTGCAATCGAAAGAATTTGAAGATCGGTTCTTCCCAAAAGCGCGAGAGCGTCCAATGCATAGGATAACTGCCCTTTCCCGCCGTCAATCAAAATCAGGTCGGGCGCGGAAGCAAAACTCTCGTCTTTTTCATCTTTGTCGTTAAGCCGCTGTAATCTGCGGATAAGCGTTTCTTTCATACAGGCGAAATCGTTGTTGCCCTCCACCGTCTTAATCCGAAATCTACGGTAGTGTTCTTTTTTCGGTTCTCCGCTTTCAAACACCACCATACTGGCGACTTTATCGGTGCCGGAGATATGGGATATATCGTATGCCTCAATGCGGTAAGGCAGTTTTTTAAGATTTAGGCAATCGGCAAGTTGTCTGACTGCGCCTATAGTCCTAAGTTCCGCTCTCTCTTCTTTTGTGCCAAATTTTTCGAGTGCGTCGGAGGCGTTTGTGTGAGCCAAATCCAAAAGTTGTTTCCTTATGCCTTGACGTGGATTTATGACGCGGATTTTTCGCCCTGCGAGATTTGACAAGCCTTCTTCAAGCACACGCTCGTCACCCACGCAGTCTGTAATGACTTCGTCGCACACGGGGGAATTTTTTGAGTAATACTGAAAAATGTAACTGGAAAGATTGTCATCGGCGCAATCGGTGACAAAGTTTTCACCGCCCACGAGTTTTCCGCCGCGCACTACAAGCATATTGACGCCGGATTTTATGCCGTTTGATTCAACCGCAAACAAGTCCAAATTGAAATCTTTGGGAAGAGAACTCACTTGATTTTTGACAAGTTTGTCCAAAAGATTCACCTTGTTGCGATAGGCGAGCGCGACTTCGTAGTTTTCCTCGTCGGAAAACTGCTTCATCCTTTCTTTTAATACCCTTTCTACCTCACGGTCATTGCCTTTCAAAAAGGAAATCACTTTGTCAATTTCGGCGTGATATTCTTCTTTTGTAACTTTGCCCGTGCAAGGGGCTATGCATTTTCCCAGATGGTAATTGAGGCACGCGCGGCTTGGATTCGTCATATCACGGTGACAGTCACGCACCGGAAAGGCAGTGTGGATAAGGTCGAAAATATCGCGTATATTGACGCTTTGCATGTAAGGGCCGAAATACTTTGCCCCGTCGTTTTTTAGAGTACGCACCAAATCTATGGTCGGAAAATCTTTTTTCAAATCTATTTTGATAAACGGATATGACTTGTCGTCTTTTAAAAGAATATTATAGCGCGGCGCGTGTTTTTTTATAAGGTTGTTTTCAGTTAAAAGTGCGTCAACTTCGCTGGCGCAAATGATATATTTGAAATCGGCAATATGTTCCACCATTGCCATAACTTTGACGGTTTTTACGGCGGAATTAAAATATTGCCTCACGCGGTTGCGGAGGTTTTTGGCTTTGCCAACGTAAATTATTTCGCCGCTATTGTCCAGCATAAGATAAACGCCGGGATTTTCGGGCAAGTCTTTCAATTTTTCGGTGAAGTTCACGGGGATTATTATACCCCAAACTCAAAGTTTAGTAAATACCCAAAGCAAGATATACACGCGCCGCGCATATATAAATCACCCTTAGCTCACCTGCTACGTCTGTAAAAAGTTCTCAAAGTGCGAATTGAAAATCGTACAAAATGGCTTTGTGAATTACACACAATCAAATTATCTCGCCATGCCAAAAAAAATTTGGATTAAAACGTGTGCTTGGTTTGTGGCTTGTGATTTTAAGTCACGGTGTGGTTGCAAAAACAATTATTTGTTTCCGTGTCGCTGTCCGAGCAGCAATTCGCCGTTAGAGTGAGCGCAAAGAGAATTGCCAGCATAACCGCCAATTCCGTACCGCTGACTGAACCGTCGGCGGCGAACACCAAAAATATTATCAAAAGGAATAAGTACCAGTTGTCAAACATATTTCCTCCGCTAGCCAAATACCAAACAACTTTTTATTACAATATGTGCTTCATATCGACATTGTTACCTACAATTTTTAGCAAATACAATGTTAACGTGTGATTATGGAAACGCTGTTAGACTGTGAAACTGCCGAACTTGTCAAAAAATATGTTCCAAGAAACTCCACGCTTACGGTGCTGTCCGATCTTTTCGGAGCGTGTTCTGACGCGACAAGGACAAAAATTATTTGCGCGCTCAGCATAAGTGAAATGTGCGTAAGCGACTTATCGACTCTGCTTTATCTCAACCAAACTACCTGTTCACACCAACTTCGGCTTCTAAAAGGCGCCGACATAGTCAAAACCAGACGCGACGGCAAAGTGATTTATTATTCGTTGAAAAATAAAAAGATTGAGAACGTCCTAATGGCAGGTGTCGAGTTTTTGGAACTTTAATACCTCTCCTCAGAGTTGGGTGTTTCTCTCGCTCTCTAGATGGGGAACGGCACTCAGTGCCAAGGGGGTGCAACTCTGCACTCTGAACTTAATGAGTGAGTGAACCAGCACTCGCTCATTACGAAGTTCCGTAATAACCCCGAGCGAGCGTACCTATTAACGGACGTTGTCAAATTACGAAGTTCCGAAAATCCGCGCAGGGCGCGGATAAAAGCCCACCCGAACGTCGGGCTTGCCCGA
>CAYIYN010000050.1:4823-11608 GCA_964367645.1 uncultured Bacteroidaceae bacterium | reverse complement strand
GTATATCATATCGTATGAGCGTGAACCGTGTTTTATCATCATGTTTTTGTCATCTAAAGAGAGTTTTGTGTAATTTGCACACAACTGCGTGACAAAATATTTAAAGTCGCCGCCGTCAAAACACATATGATTTGAAACCATAATAAAAGTGCTTTTTCCTTTATGGTTAAACAGTGCCATCTGCACTTGTACGTTCTTTAAAATTGGGATTCGCTGCGTGACAAATTTGTCCACTTCGCCGTCAAGGTTTTCGACTTCTTTCACCGTCAAAATATCGTCAGCGGTAAAGTCGTTTACCGTCCAATAGGGCTTTATTGGATTGTTGTGATAACGGCTGTGCAGCACGGGCACGTTTTCAACTTGAAACGCAATCGCCTCTTTAAGCAGTTCAGCATCGATAAGACCGTCGTAATAAAGCACGCAATGCATCATTCTGTCATAATAATTGCGAAAAAGATACTGTGTCTTGTCCCACATTTCTGCTCTTAGAACCTGTTTCATAAATGTACCTCTTATGAAAAAAGCGGGAAACCCGCTTCTTCCAAAACGAATTATGTATTTATTTTTTTATATCTCACCCTTTTTAAATCTTTCCATAAAGGAAGCGGTTAGGGCGTTGTTTTCTTCAGGCACAGCACCGCGCCAACCTAGTGAAAAACAATGATTATTTTTGAATTTTATCGAATGGTATTCTTCCGTATAAACGCCTTTTTCTTTTAGTTTGTCAATCATTTTAGGACCTTGTCCGCCACAGAAAAAGTCTTTCCCCGCGTAAGTTAGGAAGGTTTTGGGGAAGTCGGCATTCACAAAATCTATCGGCGCGCATATGTCTTTCCATTCATAGTTTTCAAATTCCGCTTTGGTCACTCCGGCGAAATCTTTCAATATTTTGGTGCCCATATCAAAGACTATTTTTGCGTTCAATGCGGCGCCGACGTCATAAATTCCGCAGTTTAGAATTGCACCTGCAAACTTGGCGTCGGTTGAAACTTTCAGCCTTTCTTGCAGCGGTTTATTTGTGCAAATACCTGCGAGCATTGCCGCGAAATATCCGCCTGCGCTATCGCCCATTGCTATCATTTTGTCCAAATCAAGGTCGTACTTTTCGGCATTTTTCTCCACCCAGTTAAGTGCCGTGACAAGATGCACGAGGGGTGTGGGGAAAACATAGTCGGGGCAGAGTCCATAATTGACGTTCACCACAAAATAGCCCTTGACAGCACTCCAGCGAGATAGCGCTCTTCTGTGATGTTTGTCACCTGCCACAAAGCCGCCGCCATGTATTAAAAACAACACCGGAAACTTGCCTTGCTTCAACTCGGGAACACAATAAGTGTCAAGTTTGCACGCTTCGTTTTCGCTATAAGGAACGTCTAATTGAATGTCAAACTTAACATCGTCGAATTTTGTTTCTTTTCTGCCGTTTTGTTGTCCGTCAAACAATTTATCAACCGCAACGAACAGAGTCTTTGAAAAACTCATATCCCACCTCCGTCCTGTTTTGTGGTATTTTAGCATACATATACCAAAGTGACAACAAAAAAAGGGAGTGAAGTTCACTGCCCTTTTGTTTTTTTTATCACCAAAAGATATTTATATCTTCTTTCAAAAACTTTAATATTGCGACGCTAAAGCTTTTTGTTTTGATTTATCGCAAGACGTGCTTATGCCTTTACTCGATTTTGCTTTTGTTAAGTTCGATAAAATCGTCCATATTTTTCAAGATTATATCAAAAAATTTGTTGACGATTTTTTCATCTTCGTCGTTACCGCGGATGGAGATTGTCATTGTGATTTCACCAAGCAGGGTAGTTAACGCAAGTTGCATATACGGCTTATATTTCACCGCACCGGTCACAAATGCGTCAATCAAATTGCATTCGCCCATTTTCAGCGCACGATCATCCAAAAGTCCGACGTTGCTCATTCCGATAAGAGGATTGAGATAACCTATTTTGATTGCGGTTTCACTTATAACAAAGGGGAAAACGGCATAAGCAAGTTTTAGCAGAGGCAGGCTGTAAAGGCCCATATAAGGGTCCTTTTTGGATTGGCGCACGGAGCGTAGCACTTCAATCAAAGTGTCGTTTATCGTCGCGCCCTTGCTTGCGGTTGAGCATTGCATAAATCCCGTATGGTTTGTCAGTCCCGTTTCCGCGCCGTCATCGACGATATGACGCCTTAAATCCACCATGCAAGGAATCGTCAACCTTTCATTGTCTTTAAACATGCCGATTTCGTAAAGAGAGCGCACATAAAACGCAAGCATCAAATCATTGACCGTGACGTCCATAGCCTTCCCGATTTTTCTAAATGCGGCGAAGGTTTCTCTTGGCACTTTTCTGCGTATTATTCTTGTGACGTCTTCGTCGGAGGGCGCAGTCAAAGGAAAGTAATGCTCATCTTTGATTTGGCTGATGTTTTTATAAAGATTTTTTGCCGTTTCCAGTTCCTCTCCGCTCAATTTGGAATAGACTGCATCATAACTGCGGCTTCCGGTTTTTATGGTGAGCGAGCGATTGCCGCACAGCAACTTGTTATAGTTTTCGGCAAGTTTCTTCATAAAGTATTTAAAATCGCCGCCGTCCATACACATATGATTAACAATAACGGCAATAGTGTCTTTGCCTTCGCTGTGAAAAACCGCAAATCTCAACTGCACGTTGCTGTCGGCAGGGATAGCTTGAGTTATAAACGCGTTGATATCGGCTTCCAAATCTTCGCTGTCTTTTTCGGTAAAGAAATCGGAGAGCGAATAGTCTTCAACTGTCCAATATGGCTCGACCACGTTTCCGTGAAAAGCCGAGTGAAGAATCGGTTCTTTCTCAAGCGTCCAAATAAGAACTTTTTTTAAAACCGATATATCCAGTTCCCCATCGTAATACTGCACGCAATGCACCATTCTGTCATAGTAATTGCGAAACAAATATTGCATTTTATCCCACATTTCTGCTTTCAATACTTTTTCCATAAAACACCTTTATTATATCAATTTGATTATATAAACCGCTTGTAATGCAATTTCATTGTTCTATTATGCAAATGATAGCAATCACAAAGCGATTTTATTTTTTCAAGAATAACCGTTTGAAATACTTGTTTTTGACTTAGTCTTTCCATGCGGTCCAATAAGACTCGTCTTCCTTTTTGTATTTTTTTACGATTTTTTCGTCTTCGTCGGCAGCCTTTTCTTTGTTGCTTTTTATTGCAATTGCGACGGCTTCGCCGATTGCGAACAGGACTCCGATTAAGCACAGCACCCAGCCCGGATGCCAAAAGTTTGTAAGCGTTATGCCTAAGATAACAAACAGCATCACACCGAATATTTCAACAAACGCCGGAAGTTCAAACCACTTGGTTTTGCTGTTTGTCGAAAATGCAATCGCCGTATCGACACCAGCAATAAGCGCTACCATCGCAAGAAATGTCATCCAACTTCCCTCGAGTCCTACAACAAGTTGCAAGACAAGAAAAACAAACACGCTAATCAATACTTCGCAAGCTGCAACCATTGCCCTGAAAGGCAGAAATTTTTTGTTTTTGATAAGTTTTACACTTGCAAAACCGACAATCACAATAATCCCCGCAAAGACTCCGCCAACCATAATCAGCCAGCCCGGGTGCCACATATCTGCCGCCAAACCGACAACGAGATAGGTTGCGGTGAGCAGTGCCATTACCGCAAGAGCGATTATCGCATCAAGACTGATTTTGCGTTTTGCAGCGTCTGTTTTTATCTCTTTGATGTCAAACGCTTTTATTGTCGAGGCAAAATCACCAAGTTCTTCAATGCACATATCAAAAATCAAATCTTCGTCGTCGATTCCCTTGATTTTGAGTTCTTGCGCCCTGTCAAGTAGATTTGACAGCGTTTCTTCGCGGTATTGCATTGCCGCAAGCGTTGGGCGTATAGCCCTAAATTGCTCTTCCAAATACTTTTTGAATTTTTCCTTCATAGCCTTTCTCCTTTTCTTCCTTCGGGCTTCCCCGCTTTGCTTACAACCAATAAACGAAGTAGAATCAGAAAGGTTACACTTTTCATTTATTTTTTTCATAAGGTATAGCAGAGCCTCCGCTTTACATAACAAAAGGAGGTTTTATTATGTTTTTCAATGGATGTTTTGGTCGCCTAGGCGGCTGCAACACGCGGTGTATCCCTAATTGGGATCCATGTATCAATTTATGTCCGCCTCCCCCGCCTTTCCCTCCCTGCTTTCCCCCTTGCCCTTCCGAGCCTACTGAGCCGACGGGTGAAACAGGACCTATGGGTCCGACGGGTGAAACAGGTCCTATGGGGTCGGGGCAACGGATAATGACGTCAGCGACACTACAGATTTGTTTGAAATACAACTATAGGCAAACGACACTGCATTGTCGGGAAAAATAATTTATAAAAGCACTCTCACGGGAGAAGCGGGCGGTGTTTAAAAGGCCATCGTCTACACGGCGGTATTGCCGACTTTTCTCGCAAATTACAGCTTGTCTGCGGACGGTGCAACCTTCACCGATGCTTATATCTCGATGCTAAAGGCATTTTAATACAGTCGGAAAATACGGTAGAAAAAACTGCCCGCAAATGCGGGCAGTTTAATTTTTTTGTTTAAAGATGTTGCATTTTTCAATATGCCGATAACCGTGTCGTTAAGTTTGCCATTTCGACATGTTAAAAGAGCGTCTGAAATCGGTTTACGCTTGCGCTGGCGCGCTACACGCGTTTCCTATTTGTCGTATTCGCCGTATTCGCAACCGATGTTTTCAGCATAGACCTCGTCAATGAGTGTTTGTTTGCCAAACGACTTTTTGTAGAGTTTCACCGTGCCGGTGCCATTGCCGCCGTTCCACAAACAATTGTGCAGTTTAAGTCCCGTCGGTGCCTCATAGTTGATGTTGAGCATATCTTCTTTGAAGCAGCGGATATCCGCCACCATCACGGAATTAAATGTGGATTGTTTGACGTGCCAAATAATTTCCGTGTCGGTTTCCTTGCAGTCGAACTCTGTCCTACTGCCCGTCCAGAACTTGCTGAAATTGAATTCGTAGTCTTTTCCTTCATAATAGAACTGTCCGAGAAGTTTGCGGTTTAAAGCATAGAAAAAAATCTTCGGACGGCCGCCGCCGACTTCAAATACGCTGTTTTCCAGTTTTTTGCCCGTCTTTTTGCTGACCAAATTGTTGCTCGACAGCCACACCCAAGGACTTGTGAAATCTCCGCCCCAATTCTTGTCGGCATAGCCGTAGCAAGTTTCGGGCTTAACTACATACTCCACACCGTTTAGCGTTATGTTTCCGTCAAATTTGGTTTTCATGCCTTCAGCATGCCAAAACATCTCAAAGGAGTTTATATCGCGGAAGAATTTGCTTGCGCCATAACCGACGTTAAACGCAATTTGCTTGTCGATTTTCACGTCCCATTTTACGTTGCCTGCGTTGCACATCCATTCCGGGTGAGCCTTGGCTTCCTCTTCGGTTATGTTGATGCTTCCTGTCATGCGTTTTTCGGTGCAGGTGCAATCGTCGGCTTTGAGATTCAGTGGTTCGTTATAGGGCAGCGAAACGTCTTTCCAGGCAAAAAAGCGGTGAAGTTGTCCCTTTTTCTTGCCCCAAAAACCAAAATTGACCATAAGATATGACGGTTTTACGCCGGCGTTTTGTGCCTTTTTATCGTTCCATACCAAGACGGGTTTGTCTTGCGCAAGACCGGGATTGCACGCAAAATATTCTATGTACATCGGTTGCTGTTCGCCGGTTTTTTTGTTCTCCGCTGTAAAAGAATGCCACCACCAGTCGTATCCTTTTTTTGCAAGCGGTCCCTTGAGCATAAAATAATCGCGTTTTATATCGCTTTTATTCATTTTGTTCCCTCCCTATTTGTGCTTTGCACGTTTATTAACTTAATTAACTTACATCAATCGCCAATCAGATTATATCAAGCCTAACATTTATTTTAGCATTGATTGAACTCTTGGTCAATAGCGAACCGTTTGTACGGTTTTCTCTTATTGGTTGTCCTTTAAAATTATATTTTAAACACTTGGTTCGTTATGTGGAAAGAATTCAGCTTAAAATGTCGAAAACTTTTTTTTGGAAATCGGTGCTTTGAGTTTGTTTTAATCAATCATCAGACAAATTTTGCAAATTGCAATTTCAGGCCGCACTTTGGAAATCCATTTCAACGTTTATTTCCAAAATATATCAGTGTGCATTAAAGCAAAACCTATTTCATATAATAGCCGTCGACATCACAATTAATGTCGCAAATCCGCTTGACAAAAAAAATATGATAATTTATTATTATCAAGCATCCTTCGTCGCGGGGTAGAGCAATTGGTAGCTCGTCGGGCTCATAACCCGGAGGTTGTAGGTTCAAGTCCTGCCCCCGCAACCAATGCGGAGAGTCTTGCAAAGATGCGAGACTCTTTTGCAAAATGCGACCGCTTTAGGCGGCCGATGGCGGCGTAGCTTAGTTGGTTATAGCGGCCGGTTCATACCCGGCAGGTCATCTGTTCGAATCAGATCGCCGCTACCAAAAATAATGACGGCACCCTGTTTGCCGTAAAGATATAACCGAGCAACACTGTGGTATTTCGCTATCGCTCATTCCATCAGTGCCTCACTCGGTCATGCGTCGGCACCGCACGGCGGCACCAATTACATTTGATTGCCGTCTATGCCGTGAACGGCAAGCCGTCAATCAACATCCCAACCGAGCAACACTGTGGTATTTCGCTAACGCTCATTCCATCAGTGCCTCACTCGGTCATGCGTCGGCACCGCACGGCGGCACC
>CAYIYN010000050.1:0-4723 GCA_964367645.1 uncultured Bacteroidaceae bacterium | reverse complement strand
AATTACATTTGATTGCCGTCTATGCCGTGAACGGCAAGCCGTCAATCAAATATACTCTCTGCCAAACACGTTTGGCAGGCGCATAACACTCATTCGGCCCTGTGGTCAAGGGGTTAAGACATCGCCCTTTCACGGCGGTAACCCGAGTTCGAACCTCGGCAGGGTCACCACAAAGAGCCGCTAAATCACTTAGCGGCTCTTTGACTAAAAACCGATAACACTTCCGCATCTGTGAATTATATCCGGAGGCTTAGCTCAGTTGGTTAGAGCACTTGCCTTACAAGCAAGGGGTCACTGGTTCAAGTCCAGTAGTCTCCACCACCTAAAACCTAAGTCGAACACCGACTTAGGTTTTTTATTTGTCTAAATGTTTTATTGTTTTTATTGTTATCCGTAGATTGCTGTATATTGTCTTTGGATGGTTTGCATGTAGTAGTAAGCAGTGTGGCGAGATATAGGAAAAACGAAAGTATAAGAGCCGAAACTTCCGCCGGGCGGAAAAGAGGGCGCGATTCGCCAAGCGGACTAGCGCGACTGCCCCTCGCCGCCGCGGATTCGGATTGACTTCGTTGGTCTGCCGATTTTGTGTCACCACTCATTTGCAACACAAAAAACCAGACCGATTTTATTCAGTCTGTCAGTTTAGTTTTATTTGGTCAGTCAGTTGGGATTTGTTCAGTTTATCTTTTTGAATTAGATAAGTTTTGTATATTGTATCTAAGCAAAATTCACTTTTTTGAAGTTTATTCAATTTGTTTATTTTATTGAGGCGCGTGCTTGTCTGCAGAGCCGCGAAGCGGCGACGCACTTGTTCAAGACAAGACAAGCACACGCCTCGGTGCCAAACAGTAAATATTAATTTGCTTATATTGTCAATTAGGTGATTTTGGGGCTTAATTTTAGCGAAATACCTTGTTGCAAATAAAGATGCTGAACAATTTCATATTGATAACCGAATTTAAACGTGCTATTGTGTTATTGAAGAAAATATTTTTTATTGTTTGCTGCAAAAAAGTTTAATAATGAAAAAACTCGCTGAGCGAGTTTTAACTGCACACACTGTGCTACCGCATATGCGGCGATTAGAAAAAATCTTATTTGAACTATATGGTGTAATTCCAAACGGTAGTCAATCGTTTGTAAAATTATTGTAAATTAAAAAACAAAGGAAGTCAATACATATGGAAAAAGATTATTTTCTTGGATTAGACATCGGCACCGACTCAATAGGTTGGGCAACAACAGATACGGATTACAGACTTCTTAAATCAAAAGGACAGGATATGTGGGGAAGTTATCTGTTTGATCCAGCACAAACAGCCAAGGACAGGCGCACTTTTAGATGTTCACGCAGACGAATAGCGCGGACACATCAGCGGCTAATGTTATTGCAAGAACTGTTTGCAGCAGAAATCTCGAAAATTGATCCGCCTTTTTTTATTCGTCTCAACAACAGCAAGTTTCTGTACGAAGATAAGGACAAGGATATCCGCACAAAATACGTACTGTTTGGAGATAATAACTTTACAGACAAAGACTATTTTAAAAGTTATAAAACTATTTTCCATTTGAGAAATGATTTGATAAACAATCCACCGAGCGACATTCGTTTATTATACTTGGCTGTTCACCACATAATCAAAAACAGGGGACATTTTCTTTTTGAAGGACAATCTTTTAACGCAAACGACATCGCAGTTGCAAAAAATGCGTTTACAAATATCAACGCTTTTCTTTCTGACAAAGAAATTTCTTGTTTTGACTCAACAAAATTCGACGAAGGATTGTTAATAATTAAAGCAAAAAATGAAAACAATCGTGACAAATTAAAACGTCTTAAAACTCTTTTTGAAATCGACAGAGATAAACATTTATCTTCCGTGCTTGCGGGTATTATTGGAAACAAAATTGCGATTAAAGACATATATGGTTTGGAAGATGAAGTAGATGTGCAGAAATTTACGTTTGACAGCGCGTCTTTTGACGACACGGTATTGCCTCAAATAGAATCTGTTGTAGGCATAGATGACGCTGTATTGATACGTCAAATGAAAGCGATTTACGATTGGTCTGTACTCAGTAATATTATGCACGACAAACAGTACATATCCGAAGCTAAAATTGAGATTTATGATAAACATAACTATGATTTGAATGCCTTGCGCAATTATGTATCAAACAATTCCCCCGACAAATATAAATATGTTTTTGGTCATATCGATAAATGCAAGAACTATGCTGCTTATATAGGTATGGATAAGCATAAAAGTTATTCCAAAGCCTCAAAAGACGAGTTTTATGCGTTTTTGAAAAAAGATCTCAAGGTACAAGACGAATATATACTGTCCGAAATAGAAAAGGGATCATTTATGCCAAAACAAATCACCAACGGCAACGGCGTGATTCCCTATCAAGTCAACCTAAATGAATTGAAAGCAATACTGACATCTGCAGAAAAAGTTTTTCCGTTTTTGGCTGAAACAAAAGATGGACTGACTGTAAGTGAAAAAATAATCTCTCTGATGACTTTCCGCGTTCCGTACTATGTAGGGCCGCTGAACGACGCCCATCAAAAATTTGCTTGGGCGGCACGCAAACCCGGACAGGAGAGAACCAAGGTAACACCTTGGAATTTCAATGACGTGATAGACGCAGACGAATCGGAAAACCGTTTTATTCAAAGAATGACTTGCAAGTGCACATACCTTATAGGAGAAGACGTGTTGCCATATTATTCACTTATTTACAGCGAATATAGATTTTTGAATGAAATCAACAACCTTACCATAAATGGATTGAGAAACGAAACAGCAAGGATAAAAATACTTGAATACGCAAAAAGCCATAAGAAAGTTACATTAAAAAACATTTTAGCAATGCTAATAAATAATGGTATTTTACCCAAAGGGACAAAGGCGGATGAGGTTTTTGGCGGCATAGACGAAGATATAAAAAATGGGAAGAGTTTAAGATGTTTGAGTATGGTGTAATTCTAAATGGTAGTCAAACCAAGGGTTTTGTTCATTCCGTAGCCCACACGTTTGAGTCTGGTGTAATTCTAAATGGTAGTCAAACAATCGCAAGCGGACTTGTTTTGTCAGCTATGTTTTTAGCACTTGCTCTTTTCGTGTTCGTCTTTTTTCTAATAAATATGATTGTTTTTTGAGCGGCTTATTCTTATTGCAAGTGAAATTATGGAATAACTAATTAGAAATTTTTTGTATCTACCTCAACAAAAACCAAGGATTCGTTGTAGTTAATTTTGCCAACTTCCGCAAGCATGAAAACTTTTCCGTTGCTCGTGACTGTCACGCAAGAATAACCGCTCGCACCGCCATAAATTAATTTGCTGTTAAAAGTCTTTCCGTTATCTTTGGATAGGGCAACTGACAATCGCGTTCTTGCAAAATAGTCATCCGTATAAGTTACCATCAAATCCCCGTTAAGCGTAGCAATACTGCTCATACAAATAGGCGTTTTAAGGGTGCTTTCAGAGGCTTGTTTATACCAAGTTTCACCGTTATCGTCAGAATAAGCGAATCTAAGATGCTGTTTAGTAAGATTGCCCATTTGAAGATTATCGCGGATGACCATTATCAGTTCGCCATTGTCGAGTTTTGCCATTTCACACTCATTGCCAACACCTGCGTCACCGCCTTTTTCCCAATTTAATCCGTTATCATCGCTATACATTGCATACGCACGACCTTGATTGCTGCAAGGGAACAGCAATCTCCCGCTTCCCAGTTGAATACCTTTTCCCGGACCGGGCATTAAGGTATTTTTGGTTACGCCGTCATATTTGCCGTTTTGAGCGTTCTCGTCGATGTCTTCGTTCAGTAAGATTGGCTCTCCAACCGTAGAAATATTAAGGTCTTCGTCAAAAGCGTATCTGCTATTATAAGTGCGATAGTCATACCCGTCCGACTCTTTTCCAACTAGATATAAAAGATTCAGATATCCGGTATCTCTGTCAAAGATTGCTGTTGGATTGCCTACTTTTCCTATCCCTATTTCTACTTTCAATAATACCCTTAGCGGAAACCACGTTTTGCCGTTATCTATGGAAGTTTTGTAAACCAAATCAATCTCGCCTAAATCGCCGGAACTGTTTTTTCTTCCCTCAGAAAATGCAATAAGCAAATCATTTTCAAGATTGCTTCCGCTTTTTTCGTTTAGTACGTCCTTATCAATGGCGTAAAGGGACGGTATCCTAAATGTGCTATATCCACCCTCTCCGCTGCAAAACAGGTAAGTTTCCGTACCTTTGATATTGCTGTAATCCTGATAGCCTTGTGTACTAGCCCAAATGATGCCGGTGAACATAATGACAATGGCAAGGATAGGCGTCACAACATTTGCAAGGTTTTTTTTATCAAAGATAAATCCAACAAAACCGGATAATATCAATGTTGCAAAACCGGCAATTAGCATTCCGGAAGCAACGCTTTGAGTTATCAAAGGTTGAAAAAAATCAAAAACAAAACAAAATAACATCAGCAGAACAAGCATTATCGCAGCGGCAAAAATAAGGTCAAGACTGATCCATTTATAATAATTTTTTTCAACTGATTTTTTGCTTAGAAATGCAAATGCTACCACGCTGATTACGATAATAAGCGCAACGAAGCTTATGAATAATAAAGGAAATTGAATGATACTATAATTCGCGACAAAGAATAATGTAACTCCAACACTGATTAGCAAAAATGCCAGTATAAAC
>CAYIYN010000049.1:0-11685 GCA_964367645.1 uncultured Bacteroidaceae bacterium | reverse complement strand
GTTTATAATAGACAAAAGTTGATGTTTGCAACTCCTCAAGGACAAGATTTTGTACGTTTTCATTGTTTAGCGATACAGTCAAAGTATAGGTCACGGGAAGTTTTAACGAAATCGCCTTATCAACGTGTGAATACATTTTGGTGGCAAAGTCCTTTGTGAAATCCGCTCCGTTGAGGGTCAAGATAACCCTTTCGCCGAATATATCACTTTTTTTTAGGGTATAGGTGTAAATTTCTTCCACGGGGAAAGTTATTTTGACAGTTCCTCGACTGTTTGATTTTGTTATGAGTGTATGCTCTGTTGCTTTCAAAAACAGTGAATTTTCGGAACTTGGCTTATTGCTTGCCTTGTACAACTCTTTTTTGCGGTATTTACTCGCCGTTTCTTTAACCGCGCTGACAACTGTCGAAGTTTTGTTTGAGGAGTACATATCGATTTCGACGCTCTCAACGTTTAGCGGTTTTGTAAAAGCGGGACATGCGGTTTTGTCT
Organism: uncultured Bacteroidaceae bacterium; assembly: GCA_964367645.1. Taxonomy (GTDB): domain Bacteria; phylum Bacillota; class Clostridia; order Christensenellales; family CAG-917; genus RGIG4097. The sequence goes on along the minus strand of CAYIYN010000049.1, from coordinate 11,194 downwards.
TTATACATCGCCTGCCAAATATTTTTTGCGTGCATAGTTGCTTCGCCGCCGCCCGTTTCGGTCATCGAGGACGCTCCGTGCCACACTACAATCGTATGCTCCGACGTATAGCCTGCGTTCCAAGCGTCGGTGTTGTAGCCGCTTAAACCTGCGGTGCCGGTTTTTGACGCGACTTTGAAGGGCAGTGTGGAGAGCGTTTTTGCCGTTCCGCCTTGAACCGTATCAAGCAAACAATCGGTTAGAAGATACGCGGTATCTTCACCTATGACCCTATGAACAGAGGGCGCAGACTTATAGATTTTCTTGTCGCCATCCAAAACGGCTAAAACATAAGAAGGGCGGATATATTCACCGCCGCGGGCAAGCGTGCAGTAGCCTGCGGCAATCGACATCGGAGTGACGCCGTTTTTGGTAGCGCCCAAGGCGAGTGTCAAATTTGTGTCTTCACCGCTTAGGTTTATGCCGAATGACTTTGTATAACTTGCCATTTTTTCTGCGCCGACGTATTCGCCTATCTTCACCGCCGCGACGTTCATCGAGTGTTTAATTGCCTCGCGCGGAGTTGTTTTGCCATAATAGATATTGCCGACGTTTGACGGTGTCCAGTCACCAAAAGTGGTCACTTCGTCGTTAATCTGCGTGGAGAGCGTCACATAATTTTCTTCAAGCGCGGGAGCGTAGACCGCAATAGGTTTTAACACAGAGCCGCATTGTCGAGATATCGTATAAGGCAAAGATGATTCGTGCGCAAGTACGCCGCCGCTTTGGTTGTCCATTATGATAACTGACGAGTCGATACTGCTGTTTTCAAAAAATGATTTTTCCGACAACGATTTTGCAGCAGTCTTTTGCAAGTCGTTGTCCATATTTGTGAATATGGTGTATCCGCTGTTATCAAGTTGATTTTTCGTTATATTTAGCCGCGCAGTGACTTCTTCGATAACTCTTTCAAGATAAAAATCAGACAAGTTTTCTGCATTTTTTTCGTTGTTTGCAAGCATTAACGGCACGGCTTTTGCCGTTTCACATTCGGTAGAGTTCAAATAACCCTCTCTTTCCATTACGCTCAAGACCAAATTTCGTCTGCCAAGCGCAGATTCGGCGTTTTTTGAAGGGGAAAAACGGGACGGATTTTTTACGATACCCGCAAGCGTGGCGGCTTCGGATACCGTCAATTTGTCCAGAGTTTTATCAAAATATTTTTTGCTTGCATCCTTTATGCCGTATGCGCCGTCGCCGAAGTAAATAACCGATAGGTACATCGCAAGGATTTCATCTTTTGAATACTGTTTTTCAAGTTTTTCTGCGAGAGCAATTTCTTTCAGTTTTCTCTCTATACTTCTTGTTGAGGTTAGATGAGTGTTTTTTACAAGTTGCTGTGTGATTGTTGAAGCGCCCTCGACCGTCTTTCCTGCTTTTATGTTATTTATGACTGCACTTGCCATTCTCACGGAGTCATAACCTTTGTGAGAATAAAACCGTTTATCTTCCAAGGCAACAAAAGCGGTTTTCACAGATTCGGGGATTTCTTCCACACTGATTGTCGAATCGCTTTCGTAGGGTATGATTTTGCCGTTACGGTCCAAAAAAGTGGGCAAAGCCCTCGCCGTGGGAAGCAGTGACGCGTCGAGTTGTACTCCGTCAGACCATACGGCAAACGTAATCAAAGTTCCGGCGGCACCAAGAGAGAACAACCCGATGATGAGCGAGATTACCGCAAGAACGGTGAAAGCAACAAAGCCTTTGACGTGCGATCTCCCACCTTTTTTTGTGTAGTTATCGTCTTTTTTAGTGCGATTAGTTGAATGATTGAACAGCGTTTTCATCTAAAATAGTATTGTGTTTGTTCGCGAAATTATGTATAATAACATTTCAAGAAATAATCGCGCTCTTCGCGCCCGAGCGTGTCTGAGAGTGTGTCCAAGAGGTATAATGTTTTACAAAATCGTCACTTACGGTTGTCAGATGAACGTCCATGAGTCGGAAAAAATTGCCGGCATTTTGGAGAATCTGGGTTATACAGACAGCGGTGAAAACGCTTCCGACGTTATCGTTTTTAACACATGTTGCATTCGCGACACCGCTGAACGCAGAGCACTTGGCAATATTGGCGTTGCAAAGGCGGAAAAGAAGAGAAACCCCGATTTGATTCTCGTCGTTTTGGGCTGTATGACGCAGCAAGTGGGCTCGGCAGAGGATATCAAAGAGCGTTATCCTTATGTTGACATTGTTTTAGGTACGCGCAATCTCGACGTTTTGGAAGATGAAATAAAAAAAGTGCAAAAATCGAGAGAAGAGCGCAGAAAGTCGGACAAAAGATACAGATGTTTCGACACTATCGAACCGCCCGATTATCTTGTGCGTGACGAAGCGATGCCGTTAACTCGCACAAGTTTTCCAAACGCCTGGGTGAACATAATTTACGGCTGCAACAATTTCTGCTCTTATTGCATAGTGCCTTATGTTAGAGGGCGGGAAATATCGCGTCCGCTGAACTCCGTTCTTGACGAAGTCAAACGCTGCGTTGACGAAGGTTACAAAGAAATCACTCTTTTGGGGCAAAACGTCAACTCCTACGGTCATGATTTATTAGGGGACAAAAAGATTGATTTTGCAACGCTACTCGGCGAAATAGACAAAGTTGAAGGCAAATTCCGCGTCAGGTTTATGACCTCACACCCCAAGGATTTCAACGCTGATATAGCCGATATAATCGCGTCGTCAAGCAAGATTTGCAACAATCTGCACTTACCTTTGCAGAGCGGTTCAAACAAAGTGCTAAAAGATATGAATCGCCGCTACACAAGAGAACGCTATCTTGAACAAGTGGAAATGTTGCGTGAAAAAGTGCCGAACATCGGCATAACAACAGACCTTATGGTGGGCTTCCCGACGGAAACGGAAGAGGATTTTTCAGATACCGCGGATATGGTTAAGCGCATACGTTATTCAAACGCATTTACCTTTATATATTCGCCCAGAAAAGGCACACCCGCCGCCGCTATGCCGCAGATTCCTTACGAAATCAAAAAACGCAGAATCGGCGAACTTATAAAACTGCAAAATTCAATCACGAAAGAACTGTCAAATTTTTATGTAGACGGTGTTTACGAAGTGCTGGCGGAGGACGTCGGCAAAGAGAAAAATACCATTGTCGGACGAACAGACAGCGGCAGGCTTGTCACCTTTGACGGAAACGGCGAGGACATTGGCAAGTTTATCAACGTCAAGATTGAACAATCTCGCTCCGCGTCGCTGTTTGGCAAAGCGGTAAAATAGATAAAAGCACAAAAGGTGAAAAATGATTATAGACCACAATAAACTCTCACCGATGATGAAAAAATACTTCGAGATAAAAGCGGCGTACGGCGACTGTTTGCTGTTTTTCCGTCTTGGAGATTTTTACGAAATGTTTTTTGATGACGCAATCGTGGCATCAAAGACGCTTGACATAACTTTGACAGGTAGGGATTGCGGACTTGACGAGCGTGCGCCGATGTGCGGAGTGCCGTATCATGCGGTCGATTCATATATCCGTCGGCTTATCAATCAGGGTTTCAGAGTGGCAATTTGCGAACAACTTTCCGATCCCGCAACTTCAAAAGGTATGGTTGAGCGCGACGTTGTGCGCGTTGTCACGTCCGGCACGATTATGGAAGAGGATATTCTTGACGACAAATGCGCCAATTATCTTGCGTCAGTCTACACTCACAACAGCGGATTCGGGCTTGCTTGGGCGGATATTAGCACCGGCGAATTTAACGTCTATGAATATGTCGGAGAAAATTTTATGGACGTTTTGTCCGGATTTTTGTCCACAGTTTCGCCCTCTGAGATTGTTTGCAACGAAGACTTTTTAAAAAAATATAAGGCTGTTTCGTTTTTTAATTCAGTTCAAATCGTACCGCGTTGTTATCACGACTACGCTTATTCTTACGAAAGTGCAAACAGAAAACTTTGTTCGCTTCTAAAAGTCGGCTCATTGGATGCTTACGAGTGTTCCGACAAACAACTGGCTGTCTGCGCAGCAGGCGGTTTGTATGAATACCTTTTGCAGACACAAAAAAGGTCGCTTTCACAACTGCAGAATTTACAGTTCATACACGACAAATCATTTATGCTCCTTGACGGTGCGACGCGCAGAAATCTGGAACTTACGTCGCGCGTGCGCGACGGCAAAAAAGCGGGTTCGCTCATTCACGTTTTGGACAAAACCCAAACTTCTATGGGCGCAAGAACTTTGCGCCGTTGGCTTGAACAGCCGCTTCAAGACTGCGACAAAATCAATGCAAGACTAAACGCTGTCGAAAACCTTTTTGCGTCAAAACCACTGCGCGACAGATTATGCACCGCGCTTGAAAATGTACGCGACCTCGAAAGGCTTGTGGGAAGATTGGCGTTTGGCTCGGCAACACCCAAAGATTTGCTTGCAATATCGGATACACTTTTAGCAATTCCCGAAATCAAAACTTTGCTAAAAGGCGCCGATTCGACAATGCTGAAAGGCATATTTTCTTCGCTTGACAGCATGAAAGATATAAATTCCGTGCTTGTTAGCGCACTTGACAGGCAGATGCCCAGCGTCACGAAGAACGGTGGATACATAAAAGCAGGGTATGACCAAAAATTGGACGAAATGCGCGACATCAACTCTTCTGCACGCATTTGGCTCAATAATTTGGAACTCAACGAAAAAGAAGCAACAGGCATAAAAACTCTTAAAATCGGCTTCAACCGCATATTTGGATACTATATTGAAGTGTCCAAATCGTTTGCGGACAAAGTGCCGTACCGCTATCAGCGCAAGCAAACGCTCGTAAACGGTGAACGATACATAACAGCGGAACTAAAAGACATTGAAAACAAAATACTCTCTGCCGAAAGCGGTGCGCTTGACCTTGAAGAAAAGATTTTTGCCAAACTAAAAGAAATGCTGCTTACAAAAATCCGCGAATTGCAAACAAACGGCACGGCTCTTGCCGCTCTTGACGTTTTGAATTCTTTTGCAAAAGTGTCGGTTGCCAACCGCTATGCAAAACCCGTCATAAACAAAAAAGTCAAATCTATCGAAATCGAAGAGGGCAGACACCCTGTTGTCGAAACGTTGCTTGACAAAGGCTCATACGTTCCAAATGATACACTTCTTGACAGCGCAGAAAACCGCACAATGGTGCTAACAGGGCCCAATATGGCGGGAAAATCAACCTATATGCGCCAAGTCGCGCTCATCGTGCTTATGGCGCACGTCGGCTGTTTTGTGCCTGCGAAGAGCGCTCAAATTGCGCCTACCGACAGGATTTTCACAAGAATCGGCGCAAGCGACGACCTTAGCGGCGGACAAAGCACCTTTATGGTGGAGATGATTGAGGTTGCAACAATCCTCAATTATGCCACGTCTTCAAGTTTGCTTATTTTGGACGAAATCGGGCGCGGAACTTCAACCTTTGACGGACTTAGCATAGCCTGGGCGGTGCTTGAATACATAACAAAAAACGTCAAAGCAAAGACGCTTTTTGCCACGCATTTTCATGAACTTACGGAACTTGAAGATTTGGAAGGCGTCAAAAACTACCGCGTTTTGGTCAGCGAAAGAGAAAACGACATACTGTTTTTGCACAAAATCGCAAGGGGCGGAGCGTCGAGAAGTTTTGGCATTGAAGTGGCATCGCTTGCAGGCGTATTGAAGCCTGTTATCGAACACGCAAAACGTATTATGGCAAGTTTGGAAGAAGAATCCAAAAACCGCGACACCAACGCCGTGCTGTTAAATTCTTTAAAAAAGACCGTAACCGCGCAAGTCAGTTTTTTTGACAGCAGCGGAAGCAAAATCGAAAAAGAAATCAGAGAAATGAACGTCGACAATTTGACGCCGCTTCAGGCACTTACGATTTTGACCGATCTTAAAAAACGTTTGGAGGAGTAAAAGTTATGGCAAAAATAAATATCCTTCAACCATACGTTTTCAATATGATTGCCGCAGGCGAAGTTGTCGAAAGACCCGCTTCGGTTGTCAAAGAACTTGTTGAAAACTCCATTGACGCCGGCGCAACGATTGTTGACGTATTTGTAGTAGAAGGCGGCATCAAAAAAATATCCGTCTCCGACAACGGAGCAGGCATACTTGCCGACGATATGCGTTCCGCTTTTTTGCCCCATGCAACCAGCAAACTCAAAAACATCACCGATTTGGACACGCTTTCAACCCTCGGTTTTAGAGGCGAAGCGCTTGCAAGTATAGCCTCCGTCAGCGAGGTAAAAGCAGTCAGCAGGGCAAGGGGAGAGGAGATAGCATCGTCAATTTCGATTGTCGGCGGAAATATAATTTCCGAAACTCAAGACAGCCGCGCAGAGGGAACTTCAATTACGGTCGAAAACCTATTTTTTAACACGCCTGCGCGCATAAAGTTTTTGAAAAAAGCCGTATACGAGCAAAAAGAGGTTGAATCTGTCATTCACAACTTGTGCTTTGCAAATCCGTCCGTGGCAATTTCGCTGTCCAACGAGGACGGCGTAATTCTGGCACAAGAGGGCGGCAATTTAGCCGATAGCATATGCTCAGTTTGGGGCGTTTCGACGCTTGACAAAATGACGGAAGTAAAGCAGTCTTTCCCAAGCGGAATCACCGTTTCGGGATATTCTTCCATTGCGGATTTCACACGGCCGACAAGATCTTGGCAGACGGCAATCGTGAACGGCAGGGCAGTTGAGTGCAAGACAGTGCAGCTGGCGGTAGAAAAAGTGTATTCGAAAGTGCTTATGAAGCGCACTTATCCCGTTTTTGTCTTGAATATATCCGTGCCGTTTTTGGACGTGGACGTAAATGTTCATCCTCGCAAGTCGGAAGTGCGTTTCAAAGATCAAAACGCCGTATTTTCCGCAGTTTACCGCGCGGTAGAAAAGGCATTGTTTGACTCAATGCAAAGCGATTATTTCTCTTTTGACGCCTCAAAAAATGATGAAACTGAACCGAAAAAAGGGAATAATACAAACGCAGATAGTGAAAGGTTGGAGCAGCAACGCTTTGACACGACAAAGTTATTTCAATTTGACCGTACGGGAAGAGCGACAACAACAAATATCGGCTTTGAAGAATTCCCCTCGAAATTTCAATCTGCCGCTAAATCGGATATTTTGCCTGATAGCAAAAACAACGTAGAAAATGCTGTTCAATCCGATTTTATATGTGATACCAACAACGAAAATAACTTTGACAATTACTCGCAAAGGTCTCGTTATTTTGGAAAATCAAACGGATTTGCGTTGGGTCAAACGAGCTACGAAATATGCAAAAAGAACAACGATATACCCTGCTCGGATTTAGACAACAAGGATTTTGCGAATAGTTATAACGACGATATCCGACTTTTCGACGGCAAAATAATCGGTCAAATTTTCGATACCTATATTGTTGTCGAGCGCGACGATTTGGTCTACGTTATTGACCAACACGCCGCTCATGAGCGCGTTTTATATGACAAAATCTCTCAAAAAATCACTGCAGAATTTTCTCAACCTCTGTTAATTCCATATAAATACGCGTTAAGCGCATCGGAATCGGAATATTTGGCGAGCATTTTGCCGACTCTTAAAGATATGGGGTTTGATATAGAAAAAACAGCCGATTATGCTGTGTTCTATGCCGTACCCGTGCCGCTTGAAAAAATTGATTTCAAAGTATTTTTGGGAGAAATTTTCAACAACCGCTTAGGTGACGTAAAATTGGCACTTAAAGACGTTTTGAAAGACACTTTATGTCAGCAAGCGTGCAAAGCGGCGATAAAGGGTGGGAACTCTTTAACGCGCGGACAAATAGAAAACGTATTACAGGGTGTTGTATCAGCCGACGGAAAACTTCCAAGCAAATGTCCGCACGGCAGACCTTGCGTCATCGCCCTAAAGCGCAGCGACATCAAAAAACTTTTCAAAAGGATAGTGTAGTTTTGGCGAACTAAACTGCGGATAGCAGACAGTGTTATGCCTCCGCTCATAAGGGGAAAAAGCAGATTTTACCCTGATTGTCACACATAAAGCAAAGATAAACAAAAACGAACTCTTATCAGGATAGCAATGCAATTAAACGATGCAGAAAATGAAAGTGCAAAAAGCCTAACCGAATCGACCGATAAAACAAATTCGACCGCTGCTTGTCACACATAAAACAAAGATAAACAAAAACGAACTCTTATCAGGATAGCAATGCAATTAAACGATGCAGAAAATAAAAGTGCAAAAAGCCTAACCGGATCGACCGATAAAACAAATTCGACCGCTAAAACGTCGAGTAAAAAAGAAAAATCGGTCGGCAAGTTTAACTTGGGCGAAAAAAAATTCCGTGAACCTGTGTATATTGTCGGACCGACAGCGTCCGGAAAATCCGACCTTGCATTCAGACTTGCCAAAATATGCGGAGGCGTAATAATTTCCGCCGATAGCATGCAGATATATAAAGGTCTTAATATCGGCACGGCAAAAGACAGCGCCGAAAGGATGCAGAAAGTCGAATATCGTTTGATTGATATCCTGCCGCCAACAGGAGAATATTCGGTGGCGCAATTCGCCGTTGACGCAAAGAAATGCATTGATGACGCGCTAAAAGAAGGCAAATTGCCGATTGTCGTCGGCGGCACGGGATTATATTTTGAAGCGCTACTTTATCCTCTCAGTTTTTCTTCAACGAGTTCAAATGCCGCTTTAAGGGCAGAATTGGATGCCGAACTCAAAAGATACGGCGCCGAATATATGCATGAGCGGCTAAAAACGCTTGATTCAAAAACGGCAGAAAGATTGCACACCAATGACACAAAACGCATATTGCGCGCGCTTGAAATAGTGATTGACTCCGGCAAACCGATGTCTGAAAACGTTGATACGCGCCCTCAACCCGATGTAATAATGGTCGGATTGAACACTGACCGCGCCAAATTATACGAGAAAATCAATTTGCGAGTAGATAAAATGTTTGACAGCGGACTTGTCGACGAAGTTTTGTCTGTCGGAACGTTTGACTGCCAAAGTATGCAGGCAATCGGATATAAAGAATTTCGCGGCTGTCCGTATTCTGTATTGGAAGACGGCGGCAAAGTAAAAACGATAATTTCGCCTGATAAAATTGAATCAATAAAAGAAAAAATCAAGCAGGATACCCGCAACTACGCAAAGCGACAGTTGACCTGGTTTGGCCGCTATCCGTTTGTGAAATGGTTTGACTGTGAAGAAATAAATTCCGCACTCAATTATTTGCTTGAACAGATTGAAACTAGAACAATCAAAAGTCAATAAGAGTGCAAGCAAAAAAAGATTTTGATTGGCATAAAATTTTTATAAGAGCAGCAAGTATTACGAAAAAACAATAATTCGAGAATACTTTTGGAGAAAATCGAAATGATTAAGCACAATGAAGTGAAAAACTTTGTAAAAAAATGCGAAGCCGAACTATCGGAGCAATTTGCTCGTTTGGACGAAATCGCACTTTTTAACCAAGAAAAGGTATTAAACGCATTTAGGAAAAACGATATACAGGCACGCCATATGTGCGGAACTGCAGGATATGGCTATGACGATATCGGGCGCGACGCACTCAACAAAGTTTATGCCGACGTTTTCAATGCCGAATCTGCTCTTGTTTCACCTATGATTGCATCGGGTACGCACGCTTTGACTCTGATGCTTTTCGGGGTGCTAAGACCCGGTGATTTGCTGCTATCCGTTTCGGGCGCACCTTATGACACTATGACCGACGTTATATTGGGCAACAATATTGGTTCTCTTAAGGATTTTGGAGTTGCTTACAAATGTGTGGAACTTTTAGAAAATGTTGAAAAAAATGGCTCGAAAACACCTGTTTTTGACTTTGAAACAATCAAAGAAACTCTACTAAACACTAAGGTTAAAGCTGTTTTTGCCGCAAGGAGCCGCGGATACAGTGACCGCAGCGCAATAAGCGTCGAGCAGATTGCACAGCTCGTTGAATTTGTAAAAAAATACAGCGCTGAAACGCTTGTTTTGACTGATAACTGTTATGGCGAATTTGTTGAAAAAATTGAACCTACAGAAGTGGGAGCCGACCTTGTCGCCGGTTCACTCATCAAAAACATAGGTGGCGGAATTGCGCCCACAGGCGGTTATATCGCAGGAAAATCCGAATTTGTAAAGCAAGTGTCCTATCGTTTGACGGCACCTTCAATCGGAAACGAGGTCGGATCTTATATAAGTGGCTATCAATCATATTTCCAAGGGCTGTTTTTGGCGCCTTCGACAGTCAAAAATGCTCTGAAAGGTGCGCTTTTATTCGCAAAATGTTATGGTAAACTGGGTTATGAAACACTGCCTGTTGCCGATGGCTTACTTCCGCCTTATGACATTATTTGCAGTCTAAAACTCAATAATCCCGATGATTTGGTCACTTTTTGCCGTGCAATTCAAGAAATTTCGCCAATTGACAGCAATGTTTGTCCGGAACCTTGGGAAATGCCCGGTTATAATGACCTAGTAATTATGGCTGCAGGCACATTTGTTCAAGGTGCATCGATTGAACTTAGTGCAGATTCGCCCATAAAACCGCCGTATATTGCCTACATTCAAGGCGCATTGACTTATGAACACGCATATTTGGCAGTGATTCATACGTTAAATAAACTCGCATAAAAATAATGTTAGCGTGCAAATGTCAATGAAATAAGCTAATATTCGATATATAAATAAACTCGCGGGAAAATAAAGTAGCGTGCCAATGCCAGTTAAACAAGATAATATTCGATACATAAATAAACGAACAGAGAATTAATGCGGCGTTTTTGTGCAAAAGCCGAAACATTAAGTTCATATTTTCTGACGCGGCTCATCTAACAATTCACTTGTCAGATTATCTTAAAATCCACATTGAGTGGGTAAATTCAATAGATAAATATTCCGATGTAAAGTGTTTTCATAACTAAAAAACAGCAAATACTAATTACATATCTTATATGAATTTGATTTTATTTTTAATACGCGTGTGCAGATAACATAAAAGCAGTATAAATAGACGCTTTTCAACAAAGCATGTATTTAGAGCGATTTTTCAACTTTCTATTCGTAAAAGCTGTCTTTTGCGAATAGTTTAATAGATTGATATTGAATGTTACACCCTATTATTTTTATTTCGATGTTAATAAGAAAATAAAAAAAGAAAATAAAAAACTTAACTGCGATGTTT
>CAYIYN010000048.1:0-11741 GCA_964367645.1 uncultured Bacteroidaceae bacterium | reverse complement strand
CATAATAAAGCGACGATACCTAGCAGTGAGGTGGGGTGTCGCCCCCGCGAGCGACAGAAAACTAAATAAGCAAAGTGCTTGTTCGAGTGGTGGGAGAAATACCCCCTTGTGGGGAAAGAGGGGGCATCTAAGATTAAAAGATAGTGCAAGCACTCACTTATTCGGCGGCGAGATTACTCAAAAGGCGATACTTCACAGACGGTGTCGGCTCTGTATGACAATTTGGGGGCAGACGTAGAGAACAGAGCAAACATTATCTTGTCACTCTGAGCGCAGCCGAAGAGTCGCCACTGGAAAAGATAATCACGTGCACGCACTTTCTTTTTATCTTGAAAGTTCCCCCTCTAAAGAGGGCGAGAAAGTGAGTGTTGCAAATATGGTGAAAACGATATATTATAGTGACGGGGAAATTTCACGAATTTTTGATTTTGGCAAGGAGGAGATAAAACGGTGAAAAAAGCGATAAGATTATTGACTGCATTGATTGTATTGATTTTTGCGCTTGCGTGTTTCTCCGCGTGCGACGAAAAGGATAATAAAGTTAATGTTGAAGACCCTGAATATCAAGCTCATTTCTTGCAAGAGGCAAAGGATAATGCAATCAAAGATATTGAAAGCATTGTGAAGAGCGAAGAGGAGTACACTCCGCAAGAATGGGAACTCGTTAGTGAGCAAATAGAAACGGCGAAAAAAGAAATCGCTCAATGTACCAATCCAAATTACGATTACGGATTTGAGGTTAGAAGAGCAAAAGGCAATATCGGCTATATCAATGACAAAAAGCCTTTATATAACGGTTTTATTGGGTTGGGCTGCATGGAAAACCTTGATGCAGAAACAGAACTAGCAATAATTGAGGATGCAGAAGGTGAAACCGTAAGAGATCAAAGGACAATAGATTATTACATATATAGGTCGTCCAATCCAGAAAAACAGTACCCATTATACTGCTACGGCAGCTATAACGGCTGTGTAGTCATTGAATATCCTCATGGTTGGATTTGTGGAATGCCACCATACGAATATATAATTCAAGGTAGCACATTCATAATGCACCCAGGAACTATTCGAGTTTGGAAAGATAACGTTTTGTATGATACAAACAAACTAAAAGATAATGATTTTTTGAGTGCCGATGACCTCAGGCAAATCAGAAATCAACATAAGCAACTCCATCCTGATTTCTACGAAAAATAGAGATATGTAGCGCGTTTTTGCGCTATTTATATTAAATAGACGGAGGAATGTTTATGAACAAAAAAGCACTTATTTTTGTGCTGACTTTTACGTTGGCACTTTGCATTGCTTCTTTTGCTTTGCCGGAAGTATCCGGCACGGCAAACGCAGCATCGCGCAATGCAGAAACAAAGAGTTTTTGAACCGAAACAACTGATGATGACTTTGCCGAAGACAGGGGGCAATGAAAACTGACCATCATTCATAAAAAACAAATTCAGTAAATATATTTATGCTATAAAAAAACCACTCGAGAGAGTGGTTTTTGTTTTATTGTTCAAGCATAATACTGTTAGTTTTTTTCAGTCGGCGGGTTTATCGGCTTGGGCTTTTAATAAATCTCTGATTTCTTTTAACAAGTCTTCGCTTGTTTCTTTTTGGGCAGTTTCTGCTTTTTCTTTTTCTTCCGATGCTGCTTGTTCCGCTTTTTCCGCCTCTTGGGCGCGCTTTTGTTTTAGTGCCTTAATTTCTTTGTTAGAAAAGCCTTTTGCTTTCAGTTCAGCCAGTTCGTCTTTGCTTAGTGATATTAAAAAACCTGCCTCGCCTTTAATTTCGTCAAAGCCGCCGCGTAATCTGTTTATAACCTTTATTAAAGCAAACAGCACAAGAGCGGTAAGAAGGAAATTGACAACCGCCATAATAAAGGCACCCCAATCAATATAAATGGATTTTGTTAGGTCGATAACTCCCGTATATCCCAACGTGCCTTCTGCGACACCGTTTGCATCTTTTGCCACAAGCATTGTTATAAGCCCTTCGATACCCTGCATTGGAATGGCGTTTATAAGAGGTTTGAATATACTGTTCACAAGAGCGGTCACGATTGCCGTGAACGCTGCGCCGATAATCAAGCCGACGGCTAAGTCGATAACGCTGCCTTTGGTTATAAAGGCTTTGAATTCTTTAACAATTTTAAATTCGTGACGTTCCAATTTTTTCAAAGTGTACCTCCGCTTTTGCTTTTTTGATTGTTTGCCTTTTTCACACTTGCATTTATCAGTTTACCACATTATAGGAAAATGATATAGCACAAGTTTGCATATTTGTCAAATTTTGCAATTCGGAACCGAATTTGGGGTTGACATACTTCACACTTTGTGTTAATTTGAAAGCGCTAGGGGTGTCCTAGGCGCAAGCCGAAGACTGAGATAATACCCTTCAACTTGTGAGATAATCCTCGCGTAAGGAAGCCTACTCATATTTGAAGATGTACCTCTGGCACGTTTCCGCCGGAGGTTTTTTATTCCTTTTGGAAAATCTTGAAACCTTCGCAAGGGTGAATTATGGAAATTGTGCCGCAACTTTTTTATCCGCTGCTTAGTGTAGCAATCGTCATTGTCGCCGGTGCCATCTCAATTTATTTTGTGTCGCGCTACAAACATTCCGCGCTCAAAATAACCGTTGCCGTCTGCGGCACCGCGCTTTTAGGAGCGCTTATTGCCGCGTTTGTGTTTATGACCGAATACTATGAAGAGTCAATCGTCACAAGCGGTTGGTATCCAAGCATAAACACAGTTGGTCTGATAGCGTCATTGGCTGTGTTATTGGTGTTGCTGTTAACCGTATATTTTGCCTCAGGCAAAAAGGAAGTCAACGACACGCGCGCAATCGTCTACGGCGCAATGAGCGTGGCAATGTCCTTTGCCCTCTCTTATATACGTCTGTTCAAACTGCCGCAGGGCGGAACGGTGACTTTTGCATCGTTGTTGCCGCTTATGGTGTACAGTATTATGTTCGGTACGCGCAGGGGTATTGTTGCTTGCTTTATTTACGGAACGTTGCAGGCAATTCAAGACCCTTTTATCATTCACCCTGTGCAGTTTATGTTGGATTATACGGTGGCTTATGCCTTTATCGGTATGAGCGGAATTTTTGTGGGCAAAGGGTTCTCCAAAGGCAAGAAATCCGTAATTGGATTCATGCTTGGTGGTGTTATAGCCGTTTTATTGCGTTATGCCTGTCACGTGCTTTCCGGTGCGTTTGCATTTGCAGACTACGTCGGAGAGGGCTACACTCTTTGGGCATGGACTTTTGGTTACAACGCTTTTGCTTTGGTCGATATGGCTATCTGCCTTGTGGTTGGCAGTTTTCTTTTTGCTTCTCCTACATTTATGAGGCTGATTGAAAGAAGTTCTGCCACAGTCGTTGACACACCAATCCAAAGTGAAAAAGAAGAAATTTCTCAAAGCGAAAGCGCAGATGAGAATTTTGACAAAGAGGAAGAAATCCACAACGAGGATTTTAATACAAATAATTAAATACGTTTCAAATAATGAAAAACCAAAATTTCACCTTCGGCAACGTCGAGGGTGATTTTTTTGCCTTTCGCAACGTTGGATATGCCTCTGGTGTCTTGAGGGGTGAGTCGCAAATTGACAAGAGGATAATCCAGTCCCGAATAGCTTTTTACAAGCGCCTCGCCGCCGTAGGGCAAAACAGAGATAAGTTCGCCCTTTACAGTATCCAGTTCAAAAACGCCTTTTTCAGCGAAATAGATGTCCAAGTCATCCTCTTTTGCAACGCACTTTACGCCAAAAGAGTTTGAAAGCGCCATAAGTGTAAAGTTGCCAAGAGTGTGGTCGTAGCGTCCGCCCAAAACCCCGTAAAAGTCGATTTGAGTTGCGCCCAGTTCCTCAATCGCATACTTTACCGCAAGCGTGCCGTCCGTGTCGTTTTTGCGCGCAGGGTGAGAGATATAGTCCACACCTTCGGGCAAAGGCATATCAAGACTGTCGCTGTCGCCAACAACGACGTTAACCGCGACGGGGCAATATGCAAAGCCTCCGTCGGCGCAAATTACCGTTTTTGCATCGATTTCTCTTGTTATGGTTTTTCCGCAATTTAGCACAATCGCAATTTTCATGACACCATTTTAACAGTATAAACTCAGTTTTTCAAGGAAAATATTGACAAACTTATGGTTGCGTATTGTAAATGAAAAATCATTATGTTAAAATTTTATCGTAAGTTAAGGCGCGCACGTTAGAGGAGGTCGTCGTATGCAGGAGTTCAAACTGAAAAGTTTTGACGGTTATGAATTGTTCGTTTCACTTTGGGATGACGTAAACTATCCCAAAGGCGTGGTGCAGATTTGTCACGGAATGGGTGAATACGGCGGAAGATACGACAAAATTGCCCGCTACCTCAACTCGCGCGACTACATTTGTTTTGCCGACGACCACCGCGCTCACGGCAGAACCGAGTCTGATAAAAACCGAGGCAAGCACCCCGGCAACATATTCCAAAAAACCTTGAAAGACCAACTGTTCATTCGTGATTACTTGAAAAACAAATACAATCTTCCTGTCTTTTTCCTTGGGCACAGTTACGGTAGCTTTATTGGTCAGGCTTTTGCTCAAAGCGGCACCGATTGCAAGGCAATCGCACTTATCGGCACGGGATATTGCAATCCTCTGTTTGCTTTTGGAGCGTGCGCCATTGCTCCGATAAAACTTGTGGCAGGAAATTGGCGTCCCAAGTTTGTTAATAAGTTTGGCGATATTTTGTTCCGCTATAAAAATGACAGTGGACCTTCTCAATGGCTGACGCGTGACGTGGAGTGGCGCAAGGACTATCTCACCAACCCTTATTGCAAGGCAAATATGAGTGTAAATTTCAGTTATTATCTGCTCAGTGAAACCTCAAAACTATATAGCAAGAAAAACGGCTCAAAACTTTCACCAACGTCCGCGATAGGTCTTTTTTGCGGAAGCGACGACCCAATCGGAGGGAAAGGGAAAAAGGTGCTAAGACTGAATGATTTTTACAAACGTTACGGCGTGCCCAAACAAATGCACCTCTACGAGGGCGGTCGTCACGAAATGCACGGCGAAATCAACAAAGAGGAAGTTTGGAATGATATAGCCAATTTCTTTGACAGATTTATCGTCTACGGACAGACTTCTATAGGTGATTTAATCAAGGATTGAAATATGGTCATTATTATAGATTAAAAAAATTTGCGTGCAGGTAAATTTGCTTAAAAACTAAAACAGCCTTCTAGGCTGTTTTTGTTTAACATTTTCAATGTTTATTGCGCGTCGTTTATTAGGATAAATCGAAAATTCAGTTTAGTCGCAATAGCAAAATTATTTGTTAACTGCATTCCCAAGTGTCGTTTTCGCCTTCGTCATAAAGTACGGTTACACCCTCGCCGCTGCCAACTGCGTTGAGTATTGCTTTCTCGGTTGCTTCCACCACCGCTACTTCAAGAAGTGTAAAACTTACGGCAGGGCGGTGTCCTGTGGCAAGGCAAAACATAGTGTCGCCGTCATAATCGGTGTGTACGGGGCGAATGGTGCGCGCAAGTCCGTTATGGGAAATCGCCGCCAGTTTGTTGGCTTGAACTTTTGTTAGTTTTGCATCGGTCAAAATACAACCTATAGTCGTGTTTTTTCCAAGCACCAGTTTGAAGATTGCTCCGTCCAAAAGAATTTTATTTGTGTCGATATAACTCCCATCCGCGCTGTGTGCTCCGGCAACGATTTGGTTGGTTTCGGGATTTATCACGTCACCCATGGCATTGACTGCAACGACAGCCGTTACGTTGACTCCCGCAACCTTAACAGTCGCCGCGCCAATACCGGATTTGTCGCAGTTTTTAAGCCCTCTGATTTTGCCTACAGTTGCACCTTTTCCAACGCCTATTTGACCAAAACTGAGGGTTTTAGATGCGTTTTCACATGCATAAAACCCCATTTCTGCGGTTGGGAAGTGGTATTTCTTATCGTTCAAGTCATATATTACGGCACCTGTCACAATGGGAATAATCTTTCCGCCGGTTTTGTATCCTATGCGGTTTTTCAAAAGGAAATCCATAACGCCGCTGCTTGCGGCAAGACCGAAAGCACTGCCTCCCGAAAGCACCACCGCGTTGACTTTTTCCATCATTTTTTCAGACCTAAGCAGGTCTGTTTCTCTGGTGCCCGGCGCACCGCCGCGGCAATCACAGCCGCCGACGGCACCGTCTTTTGCAATTATTACGGTAACGCCCGTATGGTCGTCATTTGCGTGGCCGATTTTTATACCTTTTGGGATAGTGATAGTCATATCATCCTCTAAAACGAAGCGCATTTAGCGCAGATAATTTGATTTTTAAGACATTCTTTTTAGGTGCGGAAGCGCGTAAGGGAAAAAGTTTTTTAGCGCAGTGCATTTGTCCAAATCAACCCGCTCGCGTTTGCAACCGCCTCGGCATAATCGATAGTATGTGCATTCCTTGCAGTCGTCTTCCGGATTCAAACTCTCCGTCAAAAAATTTATGGCAACAGGATGCTCTTCCAATTTTTTGAAATCGGTGTCCAAGATGTTGCCCATAGCGTATTTGTCGGTGCAATAAAAATCGCAAGGATAGACCTCGCCGTCGGAGTCAATGACGTATTGATGGGTGCAAACTCCGTTCATGCCGCACTGTTCCGCGCGCTTTGAGTGTGCAAGTCTGACGTAATTATCAAACAGCCTCACGGACGTATATTTGCCGTCTATATAGTCGCGGGTGTAGAGGGAAAACGCTTTTTTCAAAAAGTTTTCATAGTCATCCGCGTTGATATAGAAATCGGATTCACTCTCCAATATGTTTTCCGCTTCGTCGCCGTGGTAGAAAAAACTTTCGGGTGTATCGCAGGCGGGCAGGGATAGAGGCTTCAAGCAGGGTATAAACTGCAAATACTTAAATTTGTTTTTGCGGAAAAACCCGTACACGTTGTTTATGCGGTCGGTCACGGGTTTTGTCAAAACCGTAAGAATATTGAAATCCACCTTTTTGGATTGCAACAACTTTGCTGCGGCATAGACTTTTTCAAAAGTCGGGTTTCCTTCTTTGTCTACTCTCAGTGCATTTGCCTCTTCGTCGCCGTCAAGCGAAAGTCCTACCAAAAATCTATTTTTGTAGAACAAATCGCACCATTCCTCGTCAATGAGTGTGCCGTTTGTTTGAATGGAAACCTGCATTGGGCTTTTTTTCTTATTTAGCGAGGGAACCATCGCGGCAAAAGACTTATAGAAATCAAGCCCTGCAAGCATTGGCTCTCCGCCTCCAAAAGATATCATTACAAGACTGCCGTTTGCAAAGTCCAGAGCTTTTTTTGTGACGTCGCGCAAAGTATCAAGGCTCATCATTCCGCACGAGGCTATCTCGCTTTCATTTGAAAGAGAGTGGTAAAAACAATATTTGCATCTCAAATTGCAGTTTGAAGACGCCGGTTTAATGATTATCGAGATTGGCGGCATATTTAACAGTTCCTCATATACAGATCAGTATAACATACGCAGCCATTTTTTTCAAGTCGCAAATGGAGGAGTATCCTTAATGAACGTGGGGGGAGTTTTGGTAAAACTCGGGGGAATGCTATCTCATTAAAATAAGTCGGTTTCTTGCCGCCCAACCCCGCAACGGACGTTTCGCTGATAAAGTAAACAGCAAACAAAAAAAGGACCGCCAAGGGGGTCCCCGCACTATCACTAATGGGTTTATGCCGAATTGGTGATAGCGTGGGGTATACAAAGCAATCCTTTTTTTCGGTTCCTACTGCTCATTTATAGAGAATTCATAAGAATAATCGTGAAAATGTCGGAACCGCCTCAGGGGCTTAAAGTCAGTTTTCGGTGAATTCGTTGTTTGAGCAACTGGGGCAAGGCGGCATTTTGTCGTACTCGCCAACCGTAACTTTGGTGTTGCAGTTTGTGCACGAGTATGTGCCTCTGCCGGGTTTTTCTCCCGTTTTAACGATGTGACTCATATTTTCACCTCCTATATTGGTAACGATATTGTGCGCTTTATCGAGTGCGCTATTCTTTTGCGCGGCTGTAAATATTTGGTATGACATAAAAGTTTTTGATAGAAATTATGAACTGCAGGCACGCATTCCCATACGGTTGACATTGACGACAGAAGTGTTATAATAAACCCTTAATGGCATAAAACATACGCTCGCTTGCGCGAGTTTGTTATCAAGGAGAAAATATGAGCCTTAGAGAAAAGGGAATGGAACTGTTTGCGGAAGGTTGCAACTGCTCACAGGCAGTCGTACTTGCCTGTGCGGATTATCTTGACGCCGACCGAAAAACCTTGATAAACGCTGCCGCGCCTTTTGGCGGCGGTATCGGCAGAATGAGAGAAGTCTGCGGAGCAGTGAGCGGTATGGTTATGGTCATCGGGTTGAAATTTGACCGTGACATAACGAAAGATAAAGAAAACAAGATGCAACTTTACGCATTGGAACGCGAGGCGGCTGAAAAGTTCAAAGAAAAGACAGGCAGTATTATCTGCCGTGAACTGCTTGCATCCCGACCGCACGGCGACGTGCCAAACTCAGAAAAGATGGGCTGCAAGGAATTGGTCGGTATCGCCCTTGGCGTCCTAGAAGAAATGAACATCATAAAAGAGGACTGAATGGAAAATTTGAATTCAAAACAAAGAGCAATTCTGCGCGGTATGGCACAGACGCTCAAACCGCTTTTCAACGTTGGCAAGGGCGGAATAAACGACAATATGGTCGCGGCTATATTTTCCGCGTTGGAATCGCACGAACTGGTGAAAATCAACGTGCTGAAATCCTGCGAAGTTTCTGCAAAAGAGATTGTGAACGGACTTGCTGCGGCAACAAAGTCGGAACCCGTGCAAGTTATCGGGAACAGGATTGTACTTTATCGTTACAGCACCAAAGAGGGTGTAAAACACCTCGAATTTGCGGCAAAATCCGCAGCTAAAAACTAGGAAAATGAGAGAAGACAAAACACTGCTTTCGCCTGAAAATCCCAAAAAGGAAGAACCTAAGACTGCCGTAGAAAAAGAGGCTGAAGAGGCAAAACGTCGCGAGAGGCAAAAGACGCAGCAATTCAAAAAACAATATTTTGATTATTATGACGACGTGAAGATAGGCTCAAGAGAAGACTGGTAATACAAATTTCAATCTATATTTTGAAAAACTAAGAATACGAGAACAGTTGCTCATATAGATAAACTATGAATTGGTTGAAAAAAATCTTAATTAAAGATTACGCAAGCACCGAAAAAGCTGAAGTAAGAATTCGTTATGGCACCGTTGCCGCAGTTATCGGCATAATTTCCAATGTCGTGTTGTTCGCTTTTAAGTTGCTTGTCGGCATTCTCGGCTCAAGCATCACTATTATGGCGGACGCTGTCAACAACTTGTCAGACGCGGGCAGCAGCGTCGTCACACTGGTCGGGTTTCGTCTGTCCGGCCGTCCCGCCGACAAACAGCATCCTTACGGGCACGCGCGCTACGAATATATAAGCGCACTGGTCGTCGCGGTAATCGTTTTGATTATCGGTGTCTTGTTGTGCAAATCTTCCGTAGAAAAAATCATTTCGCCGGTTGTTACAACCGTGACGGTGTTCACGTATGTTGTGCTTTGCGTCGCCATAGTGTTGAAGATTGTCCAGATGTTAATCTACCGCGATTTTTCTAAAAGCATAAAAAACTATGCCCTTCGCGCGTCATCTTGCGACAGCCGCAACGACGTTATTGCAACCACGGTAGTGCTGATATCTACAATCGTCATTGATACAACAGGCGTCAATATAGACGGATATATGGGAATTGCCGTGTCGCTGTTTATCGTTATTTCGGCGATTATGTTAATCCGCGATACTATAAATCCGCTTATAGGCGCAGAGCCTGACCGTGAACTTGTCGATAAAATTCGCACCAAGATTTTTTCCTATACCGGCGTTATCGGTATGCATGACCTTATGATTCATAACTACGGCGCAACCGCTTGCTTTGTAATTGCACACGTTGAAGTTGACGCGAAAGTTCCGATTATGGAAAGTCATGATATGGTTGACAATATAGAGCATGATTTTTGGACGGAATTTAACATACACCTTAATATTCATATCGACCCCATTGACTTAGACGACGAAGAACGCGGCAAACTGGAAGAGCGCGCAAAAGCCGTGCTAAAAGGCATTGAAAGCGATTTAACTTTGCACGATTTTAGGATTGTGAGAGGCAGCAGCCATACCAACTTATTATTTGACGTTGTAATTCCCTTTGAAAGCAACGTTTCGTTGTCGTCGGTCAAAGACGCAATGGAAAAGGAATTCAATTCAGGAGAAAAAAAGTACTTCTTCGTCATAGAAGAGGACAGATAAGGATTAATGAAATTTTTGTTTTTCGATATAGAATGCAGCGAAGGGAAAAGTATGTGCAGTTTCGGCTACGTATTAACCGACGAGTTGTTCAACATTTTAGAAAAAGAAGATATCTTGATGAATCCGGAATCTTTTTTCCATACAGGCGCTTGGGGTAAAAAACAGCGCGAAAAAGAACCCGGCATAGAACTGGCATATCCCGTATCACAGTTTAATTCAAACCCCAAATTTCCATCTCGTTATCAGCGCATAAAAAGCATTTTGGAAACTCCCGAGTGTCTGGTCTTTGGTTTTTCACATCTAAACGACGCGCTGTTTTTGAATCACGCTTGCGACAGATACAAAAAACCTTTTCTAAATTACAAATTTTTTGATATTCAAAACATATACGGCGAACTTTTTGGAGTTTCAAAAGGCAATCAGGTAGGTCTTGACAAGATAATATCCGCGTTTGAAATCAATGTTGAAAATTATATTTTGCACCGAAGCGACGAAGACGCTGCCGTCACGATGCTTGCCGCAAAGGCAATTTGTGAATCCAGAAACCAAACGCTTGTAGAATTGACCAAAGAGTGCCCGGGTTGTGCAGGCGAGGTACACGACGGAAAATGCGTGTACATAGAAAAGGAAAAAAGACGCCTTGCCGAACTCAACAAGCCGATATCCGTCAAATCCAACCGCCTTACCGACATAAACCGCAGAATTTTGAAGCAGTATCTTTACTTCGTTAAGCCGCGTGCAAACGCCGATAGCACCATAAACGGCAAAAAGTTTTTGATGAGTCTAAACTTTGAGATGAATAATTTTAAAGAAGTAATGGCAATCGTAACCAAACTTGCAGATAGGGGAGCGAAGTACGTTTTGCAAGCGACCGATGCCGATTATTATGTGGAATATGGCAATGACGTGCGCCCTTGCGTGCGAAAAATTTATGTCACAGAAGCAAAAAACAAGGGAGCGGATATAAAAATAATTTCTTTTGAGCAATTTATGAAAATGATAAATTCAACAAAAGAAGAACTGTCCGCCACTCCTCTGCCTCCGAAGCGCATTTTTGAGGCATTGGAAAGTGCAAAAATAAGCAAACCTGCTCGCACAAAGCCAAAAGCGCGTCAAAATGAGAAAGTTGCCGCGTCGCGCCCCGATTAGTCGTTTCAAGCACAATAATTTATGATTGAAAGTCATAAAGCCCGTGTTTAAAATTGCGGGTTTTTCAGTCGACGGGACGATACTCGATAGAATAAGCAAATAAAAATGACGGAAATTTCAGATATCCAACTACTACCGCTATTGTTTATATTTCAATGGATTGTTTGTACACAAATGAAAATTATTTTAAAAGAAAGCTTGACAGTGTAAATTTTTTGGTTTAATATATAATCATAAT
>CAYIYN010000047.1:4709-11758 GCA_964367645.1 uncultured Bacteroidaceae bacterium | reverse complement strand
GCCCAATAAATCCCGACCAATTAAAGTTGATGGGTTTTATGCGTGAACGCTACAACTTGCGTTATATCGACGTGCTTAGGCTGTTTATACCTTCAAAACTGAGAGAAGAGCGAAACCCCGAATATACGCACATATATCTAAAGCCAAACGTTTTGTTTTCTAAAGACGAAGCGATTGACCAAATCGGTGCTCGTGCAAAAAAGCAAGTTCAACTTTACAATTACCTGTTGGACAAAGGCGGCGAATTTTTAAGTGTACTGGTGTCGTCATTCGGCATCAGTGCGGTAAACGGACTGCGTGAAAAACAGCTGGTGGAAGAATTTAACATTCACCGTCGACAAACGCCCGCATCCGCGCTGAAGCGCACCTATACGCCCGTAAAACACACAAAAGCCCAATCGGCAGCGATAAAAGAGGTTTGCAACGGCAGCGGAGTTTATCTTCTGCACGGAGTTACGGGCAGCGGAAAGACGGAAGTTTATGAAAGCGTGATAGAATGTATGCTTGAAAAAGGGAAATCCGCAATTATGCTCGTGCCCGAAATTTCTCTGACACCGCAGATGCTCGGTATATTCCGCGCACGTTTTGGCGACGAAGTGGCAATACTTCATTCAGGACTTAATGCCTCGGAGCGTTATGACGAGTGGAAACGTCTTAAAAACGGCGAAGCAAAAATTGCCATAGGGGTTCGCTCCGCAATATTTGCACCACTCAGCAACATCGGCGCAATCTTCATTGACGAGGAACACGATACCAGTTACATATCCGAAAACAATCCTCGCTATGACACAAGAGAAATTGCCCAATTTAGAGCAAGCGTGGACGGGGCGGTTTTGATTTTAGGCTCGGCAACTCCCGATATATGCACCTATGCAAAAGCGACGGACGGCACATTTGAACTTATAACTTTGCCTGATCGAATCTCATCATATAAACTTCGCGATATGGAACTTGTGGACATGACGAGGGAGTTTAGATACGGCAATCGGACAATGTTTTCGGCAACGCTGACTGACGCAATCGGAGAGGCATTGAAACGAAAAGAGCAGATTATGCTCTTTATCAACCGCAGAGGGTTTTCCTCCTTTTTGCGTTGTAAAGAGTGCGGATATATTCCAAAATGCGAAAGTTGCGACGTGTCGCTGACGTATCACAAAGGTGAAAACAAACTTAAATGCCATTACTGCGGCGCATCCTACGCCGCCATAACAAAATGCCCAAACTGCGGTTCGTCCGACCTAAAGCAAGGAAGAGTGGGCACCGAGCAGGTTATGTACGCGCTAAAAAGCCTCTTCACGGGTGTTAAGTGCCTCAGAATGGATAGGGATACCACGCAACATAAGGACGCATATTTTGAAATATTGGACAAATTCGGCAAGGGCGAAGCCGATATCCTAATAGGCACGCAGATGATTGCCACAGGTCACGATTTCCCAAACGTAACGCTTGTGGGAATTATGGAAGCCGATGCCGCGCTGTTCTTTTCGGACTACCGCGCAAGCGAAAAAACCTTTCAACTCGTTACTCAAGTGGCAGGCAGAGCCGGCAGGGCGTTAAAAAAAGGCAGAGTCATACTTCAAGCATACATTCCCACGCACTACGTTTTCAAATTTGCAAAAACCTACGACTATGAAGGGTTTTTCAAAACGGAACTCAACCGCCGTATGGTGACAAAGTTTCCGCCGTACAGCGAGGTTGTGAGAGTTCTCATCTCTTCGCCCGATGAAAACGACAGCGAAATGACGGCAAGAGAAATATATAAGCGCATAAAGCCGCTGCAAACTGAGTTTGGCGATTTTATCCACTTGCACGGATCGAAGTCGCCGATAACAAAAGCCGTTGGAATGACGCGCTATCAAATTGTGATGCGGCTATATCCGCAAAACGCCAACAAAATTATAGAAAAAATTTATGCAATAACAGGCGAGATTAAGCCAAATAAAGGCACAGTTTTTGTGGAGATAAATCCTCAAAGCTTGTTTTAAGGTAAACGCTATGGCAACCAGAAAAATTATACAAATACCGGATCCCATTCTTTTTAAAAAATGCCGCGCTGTCGAAGATTTTGACAAGCGATTGTCCCTTTTGCTTAACGATATGCGCGACACACTTATAATTGCCGACGGTGTGGGACTTGCCGCGCCGCAAGTGGCGGTTTTAAAACGCGTTGCGATTGTCAAAACCGAGGACGGATACTTTGAACTTGTTAATCCTGTCATCAAAAAAGCAATGGGCGAACAGACCGGCATTGAAGGCTGTCTTTCCGTCAAGGGCAAATACGGCGAGGTTACCCGCCCTATGGACGTCGTTGTTGAAGCGCAGGACAGAGAGGGCAAGTTGCACCGCTATGAAGTGTCAGGCTTTACAGCACGCGCATTTTTGCACGAAATCGACCATTTGGATGGCATTGTATATACGTCAAAATGCAAACAACTACTAAGCGAGGACGAAGTGTGAAAATTGTATTTTTAGGCACGTCCGATTTTTCCGAAACAGTTTTTAAGAAACTCAATTCGGTATATCCCTTAACCGCTGTCGTCACAGGTCCGGACAAGCAGTCGGGCAGAGGTTATGAATTAAAACTCGGTGCGTTAAAAGTTGCCGCTAACGAAGCGGGTGTCAAAGTTTTGCAATATAAAAGCGTGTCAAGAGAGGGCATTGACGACCTAAAAGTGCTTGAACCGGACCTTATCGTCACCGCGGCTTTCGGACAGATACTATCCGACGAATTTTTATCCATCCCAAAATTCGGCGTGATTAACGTACACGCTTCGCTGCTTCCCCGCTACCGTGGCGCATCGCCCATTCAAGCGGCTGTATTAAACGGCGACGACGCAACGGGAATCACTGTTATGCGTACCGTAAAAGCTGTTGACGCAGGCGATATATTGCTTAAAAAGCAAATAGAAATCTCTCACACAGATACTGCCGGCTCACTTTTTGAACGCCTTGCTTGCTTAGGCGGAGAAATGATTGTTGAAGCGGTGAAGCTCATAGAAAGCGGCAAAGCCGTTTACACCCCGCAAAACGACGCCGAAGCCTCGTACTGCCGTATGATAAAAAAGGTGGACGGACTTATAAACTTTGACAAAACTTATAAAGAATTGGATTGTTTCGTCAGAGCGATGACACCTTGGCCGTGCTCTTTTACGCATATTGGCGAAAAAACTGTGAAGGTGTTTTCCGTTACTCCGGCACTTGGCGAACCGTCGGCGACAGTCGGACAGGTTTTAACCGCAAACTCAAACAGCGGGCTGACCGTCGCTTGCAAAGACGGTGCGGTAAGGCTCGCAACTTTGCAACCTGAAAATAAGTCCAAAATGACAGACGTCGCCTTCCTTAACGGAAATCCCGTCAAGGTAGGCACGGTACTTAAATGAAAAACCACATTGACGGCGCGTTAAAAATTCTTACAAAAGTTTTCCGCGACGGAAGTTATTCCGGAATGGCGTTTATTGGAGAGGATTTTTCCGATATGAGTGCAAAACTTGTTTACGGAGTCCTTGAACAGAACGTAAAAATCGAATATATTTTGAACGGTCTTGTCACCAAAAAGGCAAAACCGACCATAGAAATACTTCTTAAAATCGGCGTGTACGCCCTAGAAAATCTCGACAACGTTCCATCTGCAGTAATTGTCAGCGAGAGTGTCGAGTGTGCCAAAATGAACGGTAAAGAAGGCGTGAGCGGTTTTGTAAACGCAGTGCTCAAAAAAGTCGCTGCAAAAGCCTACAAACTACCGTCCGAAGGCGACCCCGATTATTTATCCGTCACTTATTCAAAACCGCGTTGGTTTGTGGACAAACTCATATCTCAATACGGACAAGCGACAACGTTAAAAATTATATCAGTAAAACCCAGACTGACCGAGCACGTCCGAGCAAACACAAGACTTGCAAGCCCCAAAAAACTTGCTTCGATTTTTGAGCAAAACGGCATCGAATATCAAACGAGCGAAGCGGGCGGGTTTTTTGTCAATGTTTCAGACAAAATCAAGCAGTTGTTTTCTGACGGTTATTTGACTTTTCAGTCGCCGTCTTCAATGCTTGCGGTGCAAGCGCTTAATCCAACCGACGGCAGCGAGATACTAGACCTTTGTTCCGCACCCGGCGGCAAAGCGGTTTATATGTCGGAAATGTGCCAAAAAAGCACAATAATCTGCTGCGACATTCATCCGCACAGGATAGAACTTATCAAAAAATACGCCGCTCGTATGCACGCTAAAAACCTGACGACTTCCGTTTGGGACGCAACGGTTTTGAAAGATGAATGGATAGATAAATTCGACTATGTTTTGCTTGACGCGCCTTGCTCCTGCTTTGGAACGTATCTGAAAAATCCCGACGTATTTTTAACCCGCGGCGAAGACGAAATTTCAAAACTTTCCGAAGTGCAAAAGAGCATAATCAATAACGCACTAAGATACGTCAAACACGGCGGCAAACTCGTTTATTCGACTTGCACACTGTTCCAAAAAGAAAACGGCGACAACCTAGACTACGCGCTTAGTAAGGGCGGTTTTGAACAAGAAAAAATGTGTATTCCGTTTGAAAACGACGGTTCGTTTCAAGTGTTGCCCGATTCTAACTGGGACGGATTTTATCTTGCGAAACTAAAGCGCTTATAAACAATCGCGAATAATGCACACCAGCGATAATGTAACGAGAAAATGGGCTACTAATCCACAAAGCGAATAGTAAAAAACCATCGATACAACCGGCTAATGGAGTAAAAAAGCATCAATCAGCGACCTACCAAAAGCGAAACTTAAAATCAATGCAAAGCGATAACTTACAAAAACTTCAACTTTTAGGGCTTAGTACAGAAGAAATTTCTGCACTTTTGACATCTGCGCAGCGCTATACGGCAGGGCAGATTTTTCGGTTTCTTCACAGCGGCTGCGATTTTGACGAGATGACGTCTTTGTCAAAGAACTTGCGAACCTATCTAAAAGACAATTTTGTTGCCAATCCCGTAAGCATAATTGAAACTTTTAAAGGAAAATCAGGCACGGAAAAATACCTTTTCAAACTTACAGATGACGAAGTTATTGAGGGCGTCTATATGCCTCACGGCTACGGCGATACGCTCTGCGTGTCCACACAAATCGGATGCCGTATGCAGTGCTCCTTTTGCGCAAGCGGACTGGACGGATTAAAACGCAATCTTACGGCAGGGGAAATTTTAGGGCAAGTCGTTGCAGTCAATGCCCTAAAGGGCGGAAACATAGAAAAACGTGCCGTCACAAATATTGTTCTAATGGGCAGCGGAGAGCCTTTTGATAACTATGACAACGTATTGAAATTTCTTGAACTTGTGTCGGATTCTCGGGGGATAAACGTCAGCGAAAGGAACATATCGCTTTCAACTTCCGGCTTATGCGACAAAATAAGGCAGTTTGCCGACAGCGGACACAAAGTCACTCTGTCAATAAGTTTGCATGCCCCGTTTGACGACCTGCGCTCTGCACTTATGCCTGTTAACAAGCGATATAACGTGGCTGAGGTTGTTTCTGCCGCAAGGTACTACTTTGAAAAAACGGGAAGACGCGTGATATTTGAATACACTCTGATAAAAGGCGAAAACGACACCGACGAATGTATCGCCGAACTCGCAAGACTGACTCGCGGATTTCCAACTCACGTAAACGTTATAAAACTCAATGCCGTCAAAGAGAGAAAACATAAAAGCCCAACGGACGCGGCAGCGGCGGAATTTGTTTTAAAACTTGAGGCGAAAGGCGTTTCGGCAACGGTGCGCCGCTCGCTCGGCGGGGACATAGAGGGTGCTTGCGGACAACTCCGTCGACGATATCTGTCGTCTTATAAGACAGTCGGAGAAAACGTATGAAATCACTCAACGGAACGGTAATAAAAGCGGTATGCACCCACAATATTAGACCCCATGCAACCCTTATGTTAAATGCTATCAAAACCAACTCAAACAAGCACTTATCACTTTGCATTAGAATTTAAAAATGATATCATTACAAGGGAAACGAATTCAAAGTAAAAACAAGGCGCTACATTTGATGGTGCGGAGGATAAAGGATAATGAGCAACATTAAATTATTCGAGGATAATAAAGTGCGTACAAGCTGGGACGATACGGCGGAAAAATGGTTGTTCAGCGTTTATGACGTTGTTGCAATTTTAACCGAACAACCTGATTATGAAAAGGTAAAGAGCTACTGGAAGTGGCTAAAAAGACAGCTTGAAAAAGAAGGAAGTGAACTGGTTAGTAAAACTATCCAGTTGAAATTGGAAGCACCTGACGGCAAGATGCGACTTACCGATGTTTTGGATACGGAGGGTATTTTTAGGCTTGTTCAAAGCATTCCGTCAAAAAAAGCCGAGCCGTTCAAGGTTTGGCTTGCAAGAGTGGCGACCGAGAGAATCGAGGAAATTACCGACCCCGAGATTGCGTTTAGGCGTGCGGCGGAAACATACCTAAAAAAAGGCTATAGCCGTGAGTGGGTAAATCAACGCATTTTGACTATCGAGATGAGAAATGAGCTTACTGCCGAGTGGCAAGACAGTGGCGTGAATGAAAATATAGAGTACGCAATTTTGACGGACGAAATGACAAAGGCTTGGAGCGGAAAGAGCGTCAAAGGATACAAGCAACATAAGGATGTCAAAAAAGGCAATTTGCGTGACAATATGACCAATTTGGAGCTTGTTCTCAATATGCTTGCTGAGGTTTCGACAACAGAAATCAGTCGCGGTGAAAAACCGAGCGGTTTTTCGGAAAGTTTATCGGTGGCAAAACGAGGCGGCGGAGTTGCAAAAGTTGCTAGAGAAAACATAGAACAGCAGTTAGGCAGAAGCGTAATAAGTAAAACAAACGCAACCGATAAATTATCCCTTGATGAGTCGCCAAGCACATTAGGTTTGCAAGCACCAGTCAGTGATGAAAAAAATGATGGGGAAGAGTAGTAATCCCCGACAAATTGCACAAACAATGTCAAATGCCCGACTTTTCAAAGGGTGTAGACAACTCCGTCGACGATATCTGTCGTCTTATAAGACAGTCGGAGAAAACGTATG
>CAYIYN010000047.1:0-4609 GCA_964367645.1 uncultured Bacteroidaceae bacterium | reverse complement strand
AACTCACTCAACGGCACCGTAATAAAAGCGGTATCCTCCACGTTTTTTGTTGACACCGAAAAGGGCGTCAAACGGTGTTTCGCGCGCAAAAAACTCAAATTAGACGGCGATATTTACGTCGGCGACAGGGTAACTATCGTCCCCGATTATGACAGTTTTGTGATTGAAGAGGTCCTTAAACGTCGCAACTGTCTTATAAGACCGTATGTGAGCAATATCGATGTATGCCTGATTGTTTTGGCAAACGAGCCGGAGCCGGATTTGCTTCTTGCAGACAAAATCATAGTCAACTGCCTTGTCGAAAATATCGAGCCCATTCTTGTTGACAACAAGACCGACCTTGAAAAAGTGGATTTATCGGAGTATAATGATGTTTGCAAATCGGTTTATTGCTCCGCTGAATCAGGCGAAGGAATTGAACAGTTATTCTCTTATATAAAGTGCAAAACCGCGTGCCTTGCGGGGCAGTCCGGAGTTGGAAAGAGCAGTATAATAAACTCACTTTTGGATAGCCGTCTATGCGAAGTGGGCGAAATGGCAAAAAAAATACGCCGCGGCAAAAACACCACCAGAAAGACCGAAATTTTCAATTTAGGCGGCACGTATTTGGTTGACACTTGCGGATTTAATATGCTTGAAAGCGTGGATATTGAGCCTGAGAATTTGCGCCTGTACTACGACGATTTTGAGGTTTTCAGAAAAGAATGCCGCTTCAACGGCTGCACTCATACTTTCGAGCCGGATTGCGCGGTAAAGCCGAAAGTCGGAACGGAAATCGGAGCGGGCAGATATGCGCGCTATAAGACAATATATCAAGAACTTGAGGACAGGAGGAAAACAAAATATGAGTAAAATGCTAGTGGCACCGAGCATACTTTCGGCGGACTTCGGCAATATGGCAAAGGCCGTTGAAGACGTCAAAAACTGGGGTGCAGACTGGGTGCATTGTGACGTTATGGACGGTGTTTACGTGCCGAATATTACATTTGGAATGCCTATGATAAAGGCTCTAAGACGCTACACAAATCAAGTTTTGGATGTTCATCTTATGATAACAAAGCCCGACAAATACGTCGGACAATTTTGCGCCGCAGGAGCGGACATTGTGACTTTTCACCCCGAAGCGTGCGAAAGTGAAGATAAGGCAAGAGGCGCACTTAACGAGATAAAGTCCCTAGGCAAAAAATGCGGCGTAGTGCTCAATGCAGACCAACCATTTAGCGTAATCGAACCTTTTTTGGGCGAAGTCGATTTGGTGCTGATTATGACTGTTCAGGCAGGATTCGGCGGTCAAAGTTTTATGAGTCACAGGCTTGAAGAAGCAAAAAAAGCATACGACATCAAACTCGAAAAAGGCTATCATTATGACATTGAATTGGACGGAGGTGTTTGCCCCGATAACGTTGAACTTTGTGCAAAAAACGGTGTAAACGTTGTTGTTGCAGGCAGTGCGGTGTTCAAAGCGCCCTCACCTTCCGATGCGGTAAAGTGTTTGCAAATTGAACTGTAAAACCACAAATTGTCGGCTTTTTGCTCTAAAAATCGGCAATTAATACACACAAATTGAACTCTCGTTTCACATAATGCGACGTTTGGGTCACAAAATTTTTGTACGCCTCATACTATGACAAAAAATAGGAGGGCATATGAAAATATTCTGCATCAATCCGCCAAAGTTTATCAAAAAGTTTTTGAGGCTTTTCATAAAAAAAGAAACTAAAAACCCGTCTTAGAAAAAACGGGTTTTTACAATAACAGATTAACAACAGATTAACAACAGATTAACTGATAATTAAGCGCGGTCAATTTTTCCTGCACGCAAGCAACGGGCGCACACATAGACGTCTTCGGTGCCGCCGGTTTTGGTGTTCACCTTAACTTTTTGGACATTAGGCGCCCAACTGCGTCTGGTTTTTCTATTTGAATGGCTGACCTGATTGCCGCTCATTCTGCCCTTGCCGCATACACTACAAACTTTGGACATAGCTATACCTCCTTGAAAACACCGACATTCTATCAAATCAAATTGATTTTGGCAACTGATTGAGTGCAAATTTATTCAATTAGTTGCAAATTGTTTATATATATTGTACAATCCTAAAAAAGGCAATTCTATATGTCACTCACAACCCAAAACAAGTACGGTAAGATATCCATTTCCGACGACGCGGTTGCGGCGGTAGCTTCTCAAGCGGCTTCGGAGTGTTATGGCGTGGTTGAAATGGTTTCACGCCGTTTTAGTGATAATCTTGCACACATTTGGAGCAAAAACGTTTTGGGAAAAGGAGTCAAAGTAGCAACCGTCGACAACCTTATGTATGTCGAGGTTTTTGTCATTTTGAAAGTGGGTGTCAACATCGAAGCAGTCAAAAAGTCTTTGGCCGATACGGTTCGTTTTGCACTTGAAACCTTTACGGGGATGAGAGTCAAACGCGTGCAAGTTAATGTGGTCGGCATAAGAGTATAGAGGATATATGAACGTCATAAACGGCACCACATATAAAGAAATGTTAAAAAACGGTGCAAAAGCACTGGAAATAAACCGCTCTTTGATAGATGAACTCAACGTCTTTCCCGTACCGGACGGCGATACGGGCACGAATATGTCGCTGACGATTATGTCTGCGGTGAAAGAAATCTCTCTATTAAGCACGGATGATTTGAATGACATCGCTCTTGCATTTTCCAAAGGCGCACTAAGGGGCGCAAGAGGCAACAGCGGCGTTATTTTGTCGCAGATTTTCAAAGGCTTTGCCATCACTTTCGACGGCAAGAATGAGATTACTCCCAAAGATTTTGCCGAAGCATTAAAAGCAGGCACAGAAATCGCGTACGCCGCAGTCACAAAGCCAAAAGAAGGCACAATTTTGACAGTTGTGCGCGTCATGGCGGAAAATGCAGTGAAGCTTGCACGTTTCAAGAGCGCCTCGTTTGAAGAGTTTTTGTTGGATGTGCTTGATGCAGGCGAAAAAATCCTTGCAAAAACACCCGAAATGCTTCCCGTACTTGCAAAGGCAGGCGTGGTTGATGCCGGCGGCACGGGTTTGGTTACGATTCTAAAGGGTATGCGCGCCGCATTGACAGGCGAGGAAATAGGCGTCGTGGACGCCGATACCGTCCGCTCTGCGACTTTTGATACGTCAGTCGTTCAAGATGCAAAATCATTTGAAACCTTAGACAACGATTACGAAAATATCACTTTTCAGTATTGTACGGAATATTTTATCACTCATCTCAACACAACGGCGACAATCAGTGATATCGACGGATATCGCGATTACCTTGTATCAATCGGCGATTGCGTCCTAGTCATCGGTGATTTGGACTTGATAAAAACCCACGTTCACACCAATCAACCAGATCTTGCTCTGAAAGCCGCCTTAAAACTCGGCGAGTTAGAGGATGTCAAAATCGAGAATATGGTTGAACAGCACCGCAAACTGGTCGGTGAAAAAGAAAAAGAAGAAAAAACCGCCAAAGAAAAGCAACAAAAAGAATACGCACTTGTTGCAATTTGCGCGGGAGAAGGCATGAAAGCCATCTTCAGCGACCTTGCTGTGGACGTAGTTATTGAGGGCGGTCAGACGATGAACCCAAGCGTATACGACATTTTGACGGCGATAAATTCCGCCGCTGCAAAAAACGTTTACGTTCTCCCAAACAACCCCAACATTATTTTGGCAGCGAATCAAGCAAAGGAACTGTGCGAAACAAACGCCTACGTCGTTCCCACCACCTGTATGCCCGAAGGCATATCCGCCGCGCTTGCTTTTTCTCATGACCTTAATCCCGACGAAAACTTTGAATGCATGAGCGACAGTTTTAAAAACCTTAAGTGCGCAGAAGTCACCCACGCTGTCAGGAACACGCGTATGAACGGGTTTTTGGTGAAAGAATGCGACATAATCGGCATCAGCAACAAAAAAATTATCGCCAAAAGCAGTTCGATAATGGAAGCGGCTTTGTCAAGCGTCAAACATGTGGTTGAAAATACAAATATGCTCACACTTTATTACGGCGCGGACGTGACTGAGCAGGACGCACAGAGAATGCTTGAAAAACTTCAAGAGAATTATCCCAATCTCGAAATCGCCGCTTATTACGGAGGTCAACCGCATTATTATTATTTGATATCGGCGGAATAGAAGTGGAATTAACAGAAATAAAAGGTGTCGGAAACGCTACTGAACTTAAACTTTTTGAGTTAGGAATAAATTCCGTTCTGTCGCTTCTTTGCTACTTCCCGTCAAAATGTTTAGATTTGAAACTGCCCACATCCGTGCTAGAAGCGGAAGAAGGGCAGATTTCTTTGTTTGAAGGGCAAGTGCTGTCAGTGAGCAAACCATCAAAGCGCGGCACAAAATCCTTCAATGTCACTTTTTTGGACACGCT
Organism: uncultured Bacteroidaceae bacterium; assembly: GCA_964367645.1. Taxonomy (GTDB): domain Bacteria; phylum Bacillota; class Clostridia; order Christensenellales; family CAG-917; genus RGIG4097. Next base: position 217 of record CAYIYN010000047.1, on the reverse strand, counting down.
GTCAACAAAGCACGTTTGCTTTAAAGCCACGTTTTTCAATCAGCCGTATCTTTCAACTGCGTTTATTGAAGGCGATAAATACCGTTTGCTCTCAAAAATATTTTTTGGGTCAGGAGAGGTACTTTTGGTCAATCCGATATTTGAGCGCTGTGATAAAATCAAAAGTTTAGACGGCATATACACCGTGTATCCTCTGCACGGAGTGATAGGGCAGAAG
>CAYIYN010000046.1:0-11831 GCA_964367645.1 uncultured Bacteroidaceae bacterium | reverse complement strand
GGCAAATACACCGACCGGCCAGTCTTGATTGACAAACACTTGATGTTTGAAATAACCTACGTTGCGGTAGATTATGCAACTGCAGCCTTTTGCCGCAAAGCCGTATTTGTGAATATCTGCAGAAATTGAAGTTACGCCCGCCACGCGAAAATCCCAAAGAGGAAGTTTTCTGCCGTTCATTTCAAGGAAGGGCAGAATATAGCCTCCGACGCAAGCATCCACGTGAAGCGGTACTTTGTGCTTGAGTGCGATTTCGCTAAGTTTTTCGATAGGGTCGATTTGTCCGTGAGGGTATTCGGGAGCGCCGCCCAGTATCATAACCGTGTTGCGGTTTACCATTTTTTCAACGGCGTCGGTGTCAACCTTAAAGTCCGCTCCCAAAGGAGCGCGGCGGATTTTAACGCCGAAATAATCTGAACCTTTATCCCAAGCGACGTGCGCCGTTTCGGGTATAATCATTTCGGGCTTTTTTATGCCGCGGGCGCGTCCCCAGTCGCGGTAGGTTTTGACGGCGAGCAGACAACTCTCCGTGCCGCACGACGTGACAACTCCGCAGGCGTTTTCGTCAACGTGGAACATATCGGCTGTGAAAGCGATGATGTCGTTTTCAAAGCGTTTCAAACTTTTGAAAGCGGTGGGATTGAGTCCGTTGGCGGAAAAATATTTTCCGAATGATTTGATCAAAAAATCTGTGTACTCTTTGTCGCGGTAGTAAACAAGGCTCCAGGTTTTTGCGTCTTTGTAACTTGGGTCGTCGACACCGAAAGTATCAAGATCGGCTAGAATTTCATCATACGGACGTCCCTTTTGAGGTATAACTTTCATGATTTACTCCTTTTATAAATTCGCTATCCTGCGTGTATTTTTGTTTTAGAAAAGTTTTATAAGGTTTCCTATCGCTATGCCAAGATAGTTGCCGATTGCATAGCCGATTATGCCTGTGATAATACCGGACAGCAAAACTTCTTTGTTTTTAAGTGCGCCTGCAACCACGGGCACAAAAGGCGGAGAGCATATTGCCGAAGTTGACGTGATGATAAATGTGTCGCTGTCGATTTTGAATATTTTGCATAGGATAGCATGCAACAACAGGCTTCCGAAAATCGCAATTACAACATAACCCAAGACAATCCAGTTGATATTGATAAGAAGCGAAACGTCGGTCATCGTGGCAATAGTGAAACAGAAAAGATATATGATATACATTCCCAGTTGGAAACTGCGGCGTATTTCGCGTATAGGTTTGATGAAAGAGGTTGCGATGCCAAGAGTCGTGATGAGCAAAACCAGCACCGTCATGAAAACACTTTCCGCTTCGGGTGTGCCACCCATAGCATTCTTTATGACGGTGGCAATCAGATACGATATTCCCAAAATCACGCCGGCACAAAGCAGAGCAACGAGCAACCCTCTAAACACGTTGGGCTTGACCATATCGGCATATGCCTCGATGCTTTCGTCGGAGCCATGTTCCTTGGATTCTTCCAAAAACTTCTTTTTGAGTTCTTCCTTGCGGCGTTTTTCGGCTTTTTTGTCAAGTACGATGTCAGGATTTTCGTTCTCTTGGGCATAACGCTCCAAAGCCTCGGCTTCTTCTTTTTGCTGTTGAACCATATATGGGTGAGGTTTCAGTCTGAAAACCTTTTGAAAAAAGAATCTGGCACCTGAGCAGAGGAAGAATATGTAAATAAGAGAAAAGACCGTGTCGTAGAGTTGGAACTGCATAAACGTGCCGCTGTCGATGCCAAGCGCTGCGCGTATTGCCGCTACGTTGGGAGTGCCGCCCGTGTAGACACCGCTTGACATTGCGCCAAGTGCGACGTTTGTTTCCTTGTCGGCAAGCTGGCCAAGCGTGAACGTGAGAATCATCACAACAACAATTATGGAAACGCACGCGAGCAACATGCAGAACAAACCTTTTTTTGCACTTTTAAGCCAGCTCTTGAAGTCGATTGAAAACAGCACCAGAGGCAATGCTAGCATAATGGAAATATCTTGTATATCCTGCTGCATGCTTGTGCCGCCCACCTTTGCCGCAGTGATAAAACTTTCCGGCAATATGCCGACGTTTCCCACAACCATGCCCAGTATGTAGCAAAAAAGTACGACGCCAATCTTGTTGAGGAAGGGGACTTTGTAGCAGGCAAAAATCATCACACCGGGGAAGAGCAGATACAGTACAAGTGTCAAAAGAGAACCGTTGAGTGTGCCGGTGACGGCGGGAACGGTAACGCCCACAACTATAGCGGCGACCGAAAGAGCGAGGATAACCCATTTCCAAGGGTTGTTTTTCATTTTGAACCAGTCTACGATTTTGTAAATGCCGTCGTCAAAAGCCTTGCCCGCAGCCGCGAGTTTCAGTTGGTAGGGTTTTTTGGGTTTGCTTTCAGGCAAATCGTTTAGTATGCCTTCGACGGAATCTTTTTCAACTTCGTCTAAAACAGCTTCGTCGATATCTTCTTTGTCGGCTAAAGTGTTATCCGCCAGTTCTTCTTTGGGAAAAACTTCGCCAAACGCAGTTTCTTCAATGGAAAGTGCGTCAGCGATTTTCGGATTGCCGTCCATTTTTTCGGCTGATTTTTCTTTTTGATTTACTTCTTCGGTTTCAGAAGTTTTGTTAATATTCAGTTCCTTTTTGGCCATGTTGACCTCCAATGGATGTAGTCGCAAGATAATATCCCACGGTCTAATTGTACAAAAGTAAATTTTTACTGTCAATGACGTTATAAGAGTAAGTACCCAAATGGATTTTTTAAACCTAGCAATTTTACCTTTTATTAGTGCTAATTCGTTCTAGACAGACGGCGCATTGTGTGTTAAAATAAGCATATAAAACCTCTCGCCCGAAGGGAAATTATGTATACTGTTGAAAAAGAAAAATGTGCCAACTGCGGCTATTGCGCATTTGTTTGCCCTTTTGATGCGCTTATTCATCACGTTGATGAGAAGTACTACGAAATCGACCAACAAAAGTGCAAACAGTGCGGGCAATGCTATTTGTCATGCGTTGCTGTTGCTATTGACTGTAGCGAAGACCAGATGAAAGCGGAATCCGTCGCTATCAACAAAGATAAATGCATAGGTTGCTCACTCTGCTCAAGAGCGTGCCCGATCGGGGCAATAAGCGGAATAGTAAAACAACCGTTTGTAATCAATCAAGCAAAATGTATAAAGTGCGGCGTTTGCGTCACAAAATGCAAAAAAGACGCAATAGACGTTGCTTGGACGAAAGCGAAAAAGACAATAAAGAGCCACAAACTACACGACAATATCTGAGAGTATTTATGAAAAGAGCGATTTCCACATTGTCAGCACCGGTTTCGGTTGGTCCCTATTCGCAGGCTATCGTCGCCGACGATACGCTTTATGCGTCAGGACAAATCGGCATTGATCCAAAAACGGGGATTCTTGTTTCGGGAGGCATTGCCGAGCAGACGAAACAGCTTATGAAAAATCTTGGCATAATACTTGAAAAAGCGGGTTTTTCTTTTGATGACGTGGTAAAAGCCACTTGTTATCTTGCGGATATGTCCGATTTTTCAATGTTTAACGAAGTGTACGGAGCGTATTTTTCTCTCGCTCCGGCGCGCAGTTGCGTTGCCGTCAGAGCCTTGCCCAAAGGGGCGCTTGTCGAAGTTGACGTTATTGCGGTAAAAACACTGTAAGGCAGTTGAAGCGTTTCTCGCTTTAATGCATAGAATAAAATAACTTGGGAGAGATTTTGTATGTTGTTTGGTGACGGTAGCAACGCGGCAAAAGCGGCGGCAGAAGCGGCAAAACTTGCCGTAAGAAGCACAGATAATTTCCACTGGACGTTTATAGCTTTGCTCGCGTTTGTCGCGATTATTTACGTCTTTGCTATCAAACAGAAACGCTATAATGCGGCTTTTGCGGCGGTGGCGCTCTATAGCGTGCATTGGTTTTATGAAATCATGAACGCCGTAATCTGTTATGCCACGGGCTACGCGCTCTGGACAGTGTCGGCAGAAAGCACCAGTTATATTCTGCTCATAGGCGTAAGTTGGGAGCTTTCTATGATGTTCTCGGTGGCAGGCTTCACCTGTTTGATTCTTCCCGAAGATAAAAAGAAAAAAATATTAGGCATTCCCAACCGCATTGTATTCGCAATAGGAGCGGCGGCGCTGTTTTCGGTCATCGAGATTTTCCTTGCAAGCACACCAGCCTTCATCTGGGTGTACGAATGGTGGGGCGCAATTCCCGTGTTCGTGACAACCTACATTCCTTTCTTCCTTGCGTGCTATCTGATTTATGACGCAAAGCGCAGTACTCAAATATTGTTTGTCACGGGACTGTCACTGATAAATATAATTATGCTGATTGTGATGGTGCCTCTGGGCATAATTTAGTTGTAATATCCTATATTTTGCAAACTTACTAAGGGAGTGCATATGAAAAAAATTTATACAGGAAAAACAAAAGACGTCTTTTCTTTGGACAACGGCAATTATCTTCTCAAGTTCAAAGACGATTGCACAGGCGCAGACGGTGTGTTCGACCCCGGCATGAACACCGTGGGGCTTACTATCGAGGGCATAGGCAAAGCCAACCTTAAAGTATCGGTTCTCTTTTTCGAGATTTTGAAAAATAAGGGCATAAAAACGCACTACATTTCAGCCGACGTAGAAAACGCCACAATGGAAGTTCTGCCAGCGGCGACTTTCGGAAAAGGGTTGGAAGTCATCTGTCGTCTGAGAGCCACGGGCAGTTTTATCCGCCGCTACGGTGACTACATCGAAAACGGCGCACCGCTAAAAGGCTATGTTGAAACGACTTTCAAAGACGACGACAGGGGAGATCCGCTTGTCACTTCAGAAGGACTTCAAGCCCTTGGCGTTATGACAAAAGAACAGTTTGATAGCATTAAAGACCAAACTCTTGAAATCACAAAAATTGTGGCAGAGGAACTTTCAAAAAAAGGATTGGATTTGTGGGATATAAAATTCGAGTTTGGTTATAACGGCGGTGAAGTCATTCTTATTGACGAAATCGCAAGCGGAAATATGAGAGTGTATAAAGACGGCAAAATCGTAGAACCTGTCAAACTGACGGAATTGATCTTGGCAAAATAACTACAAAATTAAAACCGCCGCAGAGTGAAAATTCAGCGGCGGTTTATTTATAATTTTTTTAGCTAAAAGTTATCAGAGTTGCTAGATTTGAGTTGATTTATCGTGTCTATGGCCTAACGCGATTTTTTTGGTGACTATATAGTTGTAGTTGTGATTATTAATATTGATAAAACTGCTTGAAAAATTGTTTTGTTTATCTGCCGTCCCATAGATATGTGTCCAAATCTACAATATAATCTTCGCTGACTTCCACTCCGTCTGCCCTTAATTTTGCCGCATGTTCTTCGATACCGCCAAAAGCGAAATTCGGCGCAAGGCGACCGAAACGGTTGACTACGCGATAGCACGGGATATTTTGCGGATTGGGATTGAAGTGGAGCGCGTAACCAACTGCGCGCGCCGCTTTGGGCGAATTGCACATAAGGGCGATTTGCCCATAGGTTGCAACTTTGCCGCGGGGGATTTTTTTGACTTCTCTGTATACGACGTCGTAAAAACTCATAAGTTTATTTTGAAACAGCCTCAGGTTTTTATGGCTTTAAGCCAAGAAGACGCTCGGCGTTTAGGTGCAAAATCTTCTCTTTGTCCGATGAGGGTAGCGGAAGCGAGGAGATGAGTTGGATTTCCTGTTTCGGGTTGCTCCAAGGGCTGTCGGATGCAAACAAAATTCTGTCTGCTCCGAAAGCGTTTACAATATCAATAAATATTTTGCTGCCGTAGTATGTTTGTCCCATGCAAGTATCGAGATAAATACCGGTGGAAGCAAGATTCTCTATAACGTCTTCCCACTGCGCGTGACCGCCCAAGTGCGCCGCGACCATAATGCCTCCGCGCATCTGTTTCCAAACGTTCAAAAATTGTTTCGGCGAGGAGTTGAACGGAGGAGGAAACGCAGGGTCGAATCCGGCGTGGTGAAGTATTATAAGTCCTTTGGAAAAGGCATAATCGTACAGTCTTAGCATCAAAGGCGAGTCCACTTGAAAATGCTGATATTCGCAGTGCATCTTTATACCTTTTAGACCGAGCGAACAAATGAAGTCTATGTCCTCTTTGTAGTGTTCCTCTGTTGGGTACAATCCGCCGAAAGGTATGATTTTGTCCGACTCTAAGCTTGCCGCCCAAGCATTAACTTTCTCGGCTTGCGACTGTTTTGTGAGCACCGGCTGCACAACGGATTTGTCAACGCCGCAACGCTCCATATTTTCAAGCAGTGACTGCAGTGTCATATCGTGGTCGGGATGGTATAAGCCGCGGGCGCTTTCAATGAGTGACGCGCGCGCTCTTTTGGCTATGGAGTCGGGGAAGATGTGTGTGTGAAAATCAAGTACTGCCATTTCCATTATCCTTTTTGTGAAACTACGTCTGATTTTATAAAGTCGTTAAATGCCTTGGCAAAAAATATAAAATCACGTTAGTTTTGCGTTATTTGCCACTTTACAGTGAACTTATACGGTTTATATTTGTTTTAACATATCATTGAAAGTCGTTTTAGTCAAACAAACTTGATTGAATAACTCACTTATGATTAAGAAAAGACCAATGCTATTAAGGGGAGGGTAGCATTGGTCTTGCGCGTTGAAGTGACGCACACTTGTAAGCGCCCAGCGCTGCCGTGCTTTATGACGATTTTGCTTCCCGCATTGGGTAGCTCCCACGCCTATTGCGACGGCTGAATTCTTAGGCCGGTATTTCATTCTTCTGGAAATTTCGTTCCATGCGCTGTAACCCGCCGTTTGAACCTTTTTACAACTCTAATATATACCAAAAGAAATACACAATCAAGTTGCCGAACTAATACAAGATTTTATTGATGTATGGTTATTTAGCTAATTAAAAAATTAGTCTTAAACTGTTGCGAATAAAAATATCCATAATTATATAAACGGCAATGTGTTAGAACGGCAATGTGTTAGAACGGCAATGTGTTAGAACGCAAATGTTTTAGAATGCAAATGTTTTAGAATGCATGTAAAGGATATATAACCCAAATGATTGAAAAATATGACTAAATTGAGAGTTGAAGAATCGGAGCAGAAAACGCGCCGATTGTCTTTTTTGTTCTTGAATATGTTTATTTCAGCCAGTCGTCCAAAAGGTTGTCCATAAATGTTGCCATTTCTTCTTCGGAGTATTTGTCGGAATTGTCCATATACCAAATGCACAAATCCACAAGCGCGCCCGAAAAGGCAATAGCTGAAACTGTAAGCGGCGTTTTCATAGGGAATTGGTCTTTGAATTTGCCAAGTTGATATTTGACCGATTTGATAAGCGATTCTTTTATGTTGGCAATGACTCTTTCGTTGCGGTTATGGTTGAGAATGTTGAAAACGTGGTTTCTGTTGTCTTTGACAAAACCCAGAGCCATATGCGTGAGTTTTCTTAACATTTCTCTGGGGGTGCTCACTAAAATATCTCCTGAAAAACTTGAGTATATTTCATCCTTAAGTTCTTCAAAAGCAAAGGCGAGCAAGTGATACTTATCTTCAAAATGAGCGTAGAAAGTGGCGCGGTTAACCATTGCTTTGTTGCATAGGTCGATAACGCTTATCTTTTCCAAAGAATTTTGCTCCATCATTTCGATTAAGGTGTTGCTTAACAACTTTCTGGTGCGTACAATTCTTAAATCTTCTTTATAAGCCATCGGTGTCCTCCTTTCAATTCCAACACAATTATTATTGCTCTAATTGAGGTCGGTGTCAAGTTATCAAACAGATGTATGAACCGATTTGCCTGTTCTTTACATCTGCCCCCAAATTGTCATACAGAGCAGACACCGTCTGCGAAGTATCGCCTTTTTACTATTCTGCCGCCGAATGAGTGAGTGCAGACTCATTCTTTTTATCTTAGACGCCCCCTCTTTCCCCACAAGGGGGTATTTCTCCCACCACTCGAATAAGCACTTTGCCTATTTAGTTTTTCGTTGCTCGTGGGGGCGACACCCCACCTCACTGCTAGGTATCGTCGCTTTATTATGCCACTGGCGTACAATCATTCGGGCAAGCCCGACGTTCGGGTGGGCTTTTATCCGCGCCCTGCGCGGATTTTCGCAACTTCGTAATTTGCCAACGTCCGTTAATATGTACGCTGGCTCAGTGTTATTCGTAACTCGAAATATCGGCGTTGGCAACGCCGATATTCTATCAGGGGGACTAGCAAAAGTGGATTTTTTAATAAATTTTTGCGGTGCCGTTTACCCAACTGTTGATGATTCCGCCGACGCGGCAGTCATTTTTTTCAAAAGAGGCGATAAGGGCGGCTTTGTCTGCGATGTCGAAACGGTTGTCTTTATAGTAATCTTTTAGGGCGGCGTTAAATTTTTCTTGTCCGACCAAATTCAGCAAAGTATCAAACAGCAGCGCACCTTTGGCGTATATGACGGCGGAATATTCTCCGTTTGTCAAAAACGATGACAGATTTCGGTTCATTGTGCTGTCTATGCTTATCGCCGCGGGAAGGGAAGCCCATTCCGAATAAGCCGCATCCACGCAAGACAGACAATCAACGTACGTTTTGGCATCTCCTTTAAGCGAGTGATAGTAATACGTGCAAAACTCGGTCAGACCTTCGTCAAGCCATGCGGCGTTAATTTGGTCGTTTCCCACAACGTTATACCACCACTGATGTGCTATTTCGTGGACAACCGTATCGCCGTTATAGTTATTTGTGGGCGCTACAATCACCAGTCCGCCGTATTCCATACCGCCGCTGCTTAAAGGAGCTTCTACAACTGAGAACGTGTCATATGGATAATCGCCGAAAGCAGACGAAAATACGGCTATTGCATCGGCGGCGAGATCTGCGGTTGCTTGAGGATTGCTGTCCGAAACCGAAAAATAATTGACTTCCACTTCGCGTGAGTCTAGGCTGGCAACTGCGAAATTTTGCGCGAAATTCTTTGACATAATCATGGCAAAGTCGCGCACGTTTTCTGCCACGATTTCCACCGTCTGCAATTCGTTTTCCTGCGTTGAGACCGTAGTTCCGCTTGCGGCGACAACGTAGGCAAAGGGTATTGTCGCAGTGACATAAAATGACGATATATCAGTATAAAAAGGGTCGCCGACCGACGTGTAGTTATCTTCTCTCCAAGCTCCGTTTTCATAGCGGCAAAGCACAGGATAAAATCCTGTCAGGTTAACAGTTTGGCTGTTTATGCCAAAGCGAGCCGCGCATTCGGGCAGGGTAATCTTGGAATCGATAAACACGCTGCACTCGGCTCCTTTTGACAACGAACAGGGCAGTGACAAAATTGTTTTATCCTCACCCAAAATCTCATATTCGCAGTTTATCCTGTCAATTTTTGCATCTAAAATCTCGATTGAACCATAATTGCCGTTTTTGTAAGCGTTTGTTCGCTCCTGCAAACTAAACGGAGAATTTTTTGCCTCACTTGAAAATGCATTGGGATAGAGGTGAAATTTCAATGCGCTTAAAGCGTCGTTTGTTTGATTAACAAAGGATATTTCTTCTTTTAAGTTGACAACGCCTTCGACCTCGTCGTAAGTCATAGACATATCGTATATGACTTCGTGTAGTGGGATGTTGTCTTCATCCGGATTGCATGACGTCAGCGCGATAAGTCCGCCAAAAATCAAGCATAAAAAAATTATTGCGGCAAAAATGCGGAACAGTCTTTGTTTTAAGGATTGGTCATATTGATATTGTTCTTTCATAACTTTTCCGATGCCTTTTTAGCATCGCCCTCATAATTTTTGACGCTGCAAAAGCGCCTTCGTTTTATTGCGCCAAATTTTCATTCTCAAGTCTTAAAAGATAAGCGCTTCACTTGGAACTTAATGTCAAATCTATCAGTTTGCCGTGACGGCGAGCGGCTTCCACCAAATCTACGGTTACGGGCGCACCCTTTGAGGCAAGGAGTTCTCCCGTATAACTCAATAAATCAGTCATAAGTGTTCTGCTGAGCAAAAAATTGTAATCGCAGATAATTCTCGGCGGAATATGGTCTTCTTCTTCGACAAGTTCGATACCACGCAAAGACTCTGCGATTTTTATAGGCGGCGGTTCTTTGTTAACCTGCGGCAAATTGAGTTGAATTTCTTTGTTTTCAATCAAAGAGGCTATTAAAGGTTTGTTTTCAATGTTTTCCGCACCCTCGAAATCCGCCTCGTCATGGGCATAGACAGGAGTGTCAAATTCCGCTTTCGGCATGCGTATTGTTTTGGGTTTCTGCTTTTTTGACGCGTCTTTAATCAGAATAAAATCGCCCACTCCTGCGATTGGACAAACCAGTTTTTCTCCGTCGCCCACAATCACAAACGCAAATCTCCCTTTGTCGTCCAAAACGACGTCGTTAACCTCGCCTTTACAGTCACCGTCGCTTGTGAAAACGCGTTTTCCCATTAATTCGCAAAATGATGTAACGTCAATATCGCAAAGAGCGACCGTTTCGGTCAAATCATCAACAATGGCGGCGTCTTTTACCGCTCGGACGGCGTTAATGGGTAAGGCGTACAAGCCGATTCCGGATTCTACGACAAAATATACAATTTTTTTGCAAAATGCGTCAAAGAATACAGACTTTATAACTCCGCACGATTTAATATCGGATTTTGATAACACTTCCAGACCTACAACTTTTGAAATTTGCATCATAAGTCACCTCGCCTTTTAGATTATGAGATATTGTTTGTCATTATGACATATATGCTTAAAAGGTATTTTAACGTAGGATTTTGCTCAATAACTGAACATTTATGTCAAAAATGTGTCAAATTCGACATTAAAAAAGCCCGTTTGTTTTAGAGATTGTCCACCGAGTTATCCACATTGGGAGGCAAAAATGTGGACAACTAAGTTAATAACTGCATATTTTTGGCATTATTTTGCATATTTTTAACTTTGCACCTATATCCATAGTTTTATGAGAAAAAGCACATTAAAAAATTGGCGTATCGTTGGTGTAATAACCGCACTTTTTGCTGTATCGGTGATGGTTGGAGTGCCGGTAATTATTGCACGAGCGAGCGTGGATGAACGCATTACAATAGTGTTAGATGCCGGTCACGGAGGCGATGACGGCGGCGTCAAAGGTGTCAGAACGGGGGTTTTAGAGAGCGAATTGAATCTTAAAATGTCGAAGATTGTCGGCGAGTATTTTTCGTCCGGCGGATTTAGGGTCGTACAAGTCAGAAAAAACGAGCGTGGATTGCATGCTATGGGTGCGCGTTATAAAAAGAAATCCGATTTGGACGAGCGCATAAAAATCATCAACTCCGCAACTCCTAATGCCGTTGTCAGTTTGCATATGAATGCATGTTCTATTGCATCAAGGCGCGGCGCGCAGGTTTTTTATGACGCAAATTCTGAAAAAAGCGCGATACTTGCACAGTGCATTCAAACAGCGCTCAACCTTTCTTTCAACAAGCCCGATACAGGCAGAGAATACGAAGCGCTCACAGCATAGAAATATCTCATGCAAAACGTTGAATATCCAATTTGTATCGTCGAATGCGGTTTTTTGTCAAATCCGACGGACGAATATAATCTTATAAACGCGGATTATCGCGCGGCGCTCGGGCACGCAATTTTTTGCGGCGTAGCGGAGTATTTATACATCAGCGCAAATTATTCCATATAAGCATAAGATTGTCACTCTGAGCGAAGTCGAAGAGTCGCCTCTGGAAAGACTTTCACGTGCACGCACCTCACTCTTTCTTTTTTTCTTGAAGTTCCCCCTTCCTCAGGTGTTTCCCCAATCGCGTTCCCCCTAAAGGGACCCAC
>CAYIYN010000045.1:0-11836 GCA_964367645.1 uncultured Bacteroidaceae bacterium | reverse complement strand
CTATGCCGGCGCACTTTTGTCTGGTGCTCGGCGCTCGCTTTCTCGCCGCCCTGCGGCTCGTGTTCGCAACTTCGTAATGAGCGAGTGCAGACTAATTTGGGTGCAGACATAGAGAACAGGGCAATCTGCTATCTTGTCACTCCGAGCGCAGTCGAAGAGTCGCCTCTGGAAAAACTTGCAAGACATCCGTCTGCAAACAATGCACTGCAAATTATAACTTGCTATCCATATGAATTTTTGGTACAATTATACATCATATAAGGACGAGGGTGATTATGGAAGAGAGGGCTTTTGTCGGTCTTACATCGGAAGAAGTGGCTGAGCGTGTTGCAGTAGGAAAGGTCAACGGCGAGCAAACAATAAGGACAAAATCAGTCGGACAAATTTTTAGAGAAAACATCCTCACATTTTTCAATTTTCTATTCACGGCACTTGCAATAGTATTGATATTTTTCGTTTCACGCGACATATCGGGGTTGGGAAACTTCGGATTTATGATTCTGATTGTTTTCAACACGCTTGTGGGCATAGTGCAAGGCTTGCGTTCCAAGTTTACAATGGACAAATTGTCGCTGCTTTCCGCGCCCAAAGCCATTGTCGTACGCGACGGGATTGAGAAGGAAATTGCACTGGAAACGATTGTGCTTGACGATATTATGGTGCTTACGGCTGGCAAACAAATCTGCGCGGATGCCATCGTTGTAGGCGGTAGCATTGAAGTCAATGAAAGTTTGATAACCGGCGAGCCGGATGCGATATTAAAACATGAGGGCGACGAGCTTATGTCCGGAAGTTTTGTCGTTTCGGGCAAAGCCTATTGCAAGGTCGTGCATATCGGAATGGACAATTTCGTGATGAAAATATCTGCCGGCGCAAAATATTTCAAGCGCCCCAGTTCCGAAATTTGGCGCTCGCTGATGTTTGTTGTCAAATTTATGTCAATAGTTATTTTACCCGTAGGAATTGCTCTGTTTTTGATTAAATATCTCATCCAAGACGGCGCGCTGAATCCAACTGTACTGACGGTTATCGGCACTATTATCGGCATGATTCCGAGCGGACTTGTGGCGCTTGCGACAACGGTATTTTGCGTCAGTGTCATACGCTTATCCAAGCACAAAACACTTGCTCAAGACCTCTATTGCATCGAAACTTTGGCACGCGTTGACGTATTATGCCTAGACAAAACCGGAACAATCACCGAAGGCTCTATGGAAGTCAACGGCGTACAACCGAAAGAAGGACTCGGCGAGGCGGATTTCAAACAAATACTGAAAAATTTGACTTCCGCTCTTGATGAAGACAACGCCACCGCCCTTGCGCTTAAGTCATACGTACAAGAGTTTGATCCACAAGGTACAGCGGAAGGCACGGTGCCCTTCTCTTCACAAAGGAAATGGAGCGGTGCCACAATCGACGGAAAGTCTTATGTTTTGGGCGCACCTGAATTTGTGTTCAAAGCACCCGATACGTTCATTTCGTCCACTACCGCCGAAATGGCTCAAAAAGGATACCGTGTTTTGGTGCTTGCGTGCGCAAAAGGCGCCTTTGACGGTTCAAATTTGCCTGCTGATTTGCAGTTTTACGGATTTATTTATATCACGGACAAAATCCGCAAAGAGGCTCCCGCAACCTTGGAGTTTTTCAGAAAAGAAGGCGTCACCGTCAAGATAATTTCCGGCGACAACCCCGTCACCGTCCGTGCCGTTGCGCACCGCGCGAAACTTTTGGATTGTGACAATATCATAGATATGTCAACGCTGAAAACCGAAGAAGAGATTTATGCCGCAGCGGACAAATACACCATTTTCGGACGCGTGTTGCCTGACCAAAAACTTATGCTTGTGAAGGCTTTGAAGGCGGCGGGTCATACCGTTGCCATGACCGGCGACGGCGTAAACGACGTGCTTGCCCTAAAAGAGGCGGACTGCTCCGTTGCTATGGCATCAGGCTCCGACGCGGCAAAAAACGTAAGTTCGTTGGTGCTTTTGGATTCCAACTTTGCGTCAATGCCAAAAGTTGTTGCCGAAGGCAGAAGAAGCATAAACAACTTGGAAAGGTCGGCGTCGCTTTATCTTATGAAGACGATTTATAACACTTTGCTCGCAATACTCTTTATGTTAGTCCCAAGCGAATTGCCCTTTGAGCCAAACAACTTGACCATTATAGGCGGAGTCACAATCGGACTGCCATCGGTTATCATCGCTTTGGAACCCAATCGTGATATTGTCAAAGGTCATTTCTTGCCAAAGGTTATAGGCAGTGCTTTGCCCGGCGGCATAACCGTTCTTATCGGCGCGATATGCGTGCTGATAGCAAAAAACACCTTCTTGCAGATGGACGTTGAGCAAACGCAATCAATGTATATCGTGGTCACAACCCTTATCGGGCTTATGTATCTGTTCAAAGTATGCCTGCCCTTTACCTTGCTGCACGGCGTTACCTATGCTGCAATGATAGCCATATTTATAGGTTGCTACTTTGTGGATATTGTGCGGCAGTTTTTCGGCTTGCAGATAAATTTCACAATGCCGATGATTCAGTCACTTATGGGGATTGGGCTTATTGTTGTTGTTTTCTTTGTCCTTATAAACAAATTTATGGACGGCCATAACGACGGCAAAAACGGCGTTATGATGAAAATGCTTGGCAAATTCAAAGTCTTCAGAGCATAGTTATAATCTCAAAACAAGCCAAATATCGGAGTATTATGCACTTTTTCTGCATTTATGCAGTTTTTTGTGCTTGATTTATACATCGCCTAGTGATATAATTTCGACATTATGTTAGATGAAAAAAATATACTTACAGATGACTTAGCGGTTTCTTGCCCGGGTGAAGTCACTTTGAAAGACAAAGTGGGCATACTCGCATCTTTCAGCGGAAAAGACAAACCTAAGACCATTCAAATAAGCAACAAAGCCATAATAATGGCTGTAGCAGTCGTTATGATTTTGGTTATTGCCGCAATCGTGCTTGCCTACGTTCTTCCCGTCGGGGAATACGACAGAGGCATCGATGCGGACGGCAATTCGTACATAATAAAAGACAGTTATCACGAAAATCCCGACCTAGGCAGAATTGCCTGGTGGAAAGTCATCCTTTCTCCGTTTTTAGTTTTAGGCTCAAACGGTTCGTTAACACTTTGGGCAATTATCGCTCTTTTGATTGTTATCGGCGCGGTGTTTACCGCACTTGACATAACGGGCGTTTTAGTCTATATGGTTGAAGCGCTTCGCAACAAATTTGCAAACAAAAGATATTTGTTGCTCTTTTTGATGCCCTTTGCATTTATGTTTTTAGGCTCGTCCGCCGGCATGTTTGAAGAACTTATCCCGCTGGTACCCGTCGTCGTTATTCTCTGCTACGGTCTAGGCTGGGACGCTCTGGTAGGACTTGGCATATCGGTATTGGCTGCAGGCATGGGGTTCACCGCCGGCGTTGTAAACCCTTTCACAGTGGGTATCGCACAGGACCTTATAGGACTGCCGATGTTCAGCGGAATAGGAATGCGCCTTCTTACTTTTGCCGTGGCATATCTTATTTTGATGGCGTTCATTTTCCCCTACGCTAAAATGCTGGATAAAAAGCCCGAAAAATCACTCGTCTACAAAGAGGACGCCGTCCGCAGGGCGGAATTTGACTTTGAAAACCGCCCGTTTGTCTATGACGCAGGCAAATCAAAAGCCTTAAAATGGTTTGGCATCTGGCTTATCGTCGTAGTAACGCTTGCGATTATATCCATATTTATTCAGCCTACGTACATACCTGCACTGGGTGAATTTGCTCTTGCGGATTATATACTCTATATCACAGTCGGCATTTACGTCATCGCAGGCATAGGCGCGTGCGTTATGTGCGGTCTAAAAGGAAAGAAACTCGCCGCCACTATGTTAAAAGGCGGATTGACTCTTCTTCCCGCAGTTGCAATGATTCTCATCGCAAGCGGTATTCGCTATATCATAGAGGAAGGCAACGTCATGGACACCATACTCTATGCCATAATCGGTGCCGCAGCAGGTCAAAACCCCGCTGTAATTATCATTCTTATCTATCTTGCGATAATAGTTTTTGAAATTTTTATTCCTTCGGGAAGTGCAAAAGCGTTTTTGCTTATGCCGATGATTGGAGCAATGTGCGCTCAACTGGGTGTTGACGGGCAGGCTGCGGTTTTGGCATTTGCCTACGGCGACGGACTGGTCAACGTCTTTATGCCGTCAAACGCAGGACTGCTGCTTATCTTGGGAATGACAACCGTAAACTATCCAAAATGGTTCAGATGGGCCGGCCCGATTATTCTCACGATGTTTGTCGCAACAATAGGCATTTTGATGCTGGCGCAATTTGTCGTTTACGCATAAAAGACTTTACAACGGCAATTTGAATAACGGGACATACGAAACAAAATCGGAATTCTGAAAAAAATTCTGAAAAAAATTCAAAATACTCCGACAACAACAAAAGCACCCAAATCCTTGGGTGCTTTTGTTGCAATGTTTTTTATTACTGCGTTTTTGTTGGTTTTTCAGGGCAAACTAAAATTTCAAACCGAAGTTGAAACCCTGTTTTTTGCCAAGATCTGCGCGGGACTTTTTGTCAACGTACTCCACGCACTTGCGGAACGTGTCAATTTGTTCCCACATCATTTCATAGTTTACCTTGTCAATATAACCGTTTGGCGCGACGTTGCAAAGATAGTCGGGGCCGGGGCAAAGTGATATAGACGGTATACCCTTTTTGTAGATAGGCTGTCCTTCGCCGAAATGCACCATGTTCTTCGGGCGTAGCGTGAGCGTTTTTGTCTGCTTTCTACCCTTGCACTGCTCTATATATAAATCAGACATTACCTCGTTTGAAGTATACACAAGTTCGGGGTCTACGTCGTCACGTTTGATATAACTCTTTTTGTCTTCGCTGTCGCCCCAGGCTTGACAGCCGAGGTGTTCCATAGTTAAACCCGCAACGGCTTCCCATCCGCCGTCCTTGTTTGCCCAAAATTCAGGATGAGCATTCAAAAATTTTGTTGTTGCTTGGTTGAGCGGATTGCCAAACTGATGCAGTTGGAAATGCCCCGTGACAAACGAAAATACGATATTCTTTTCGCGCTCTTCCAAAGGCTTTTCGGCAAAATATTTTGCCAGACTCAAACTGCCTATCGCGGCATTTTCTTCAAACGCGTTGGTGCCGTCGGTGTGAGTGTTAATGAGGATGCTCTCAGTTTTGCTCTTGCCTTTCAAGACCGCATAAATCGTTTTCGTGGGTGCGTTCTCATATACGCTTGCCGAGAGTTTAAGAGTGGCTTTCTCGTGCTTTTTGGCGGCTTCGATAATTTTTTCACCGTCCGTTTCGTTCACCCAAAGCGAAGGCATACCTCCAAATTTCTTTATAAATGGCAGATATTGATACTTCGCGTTGCCGTCGGAACAGCCGCTCATAACGCAAATCACGGCTTTTGCGCCTGCGCGGCGCGCCAGACTTAGAATCGGCGCTATTACAAACGTTGCAACAACGGGACTGGACTGCTTCATCGGAGGAGTAAAGGTTTCGGGATACACGGCGCGTTTTTTGAAAACTAAGCCGCACCCTGCCTCAAACATAGGCACTTTTATGACGGCAATCTTGTCTTTACAGCCAAGATAAAGTGTGTCCACGCCAAATTTTCCCACAAACTTCAGAGGCGCGGTAACGCCTTCGTCGGGCGTAAAGCCGCTATAAGGATAATAACTCAAATCGTCTTTTGCGATATTGACGCTTTTTCCGTCGACTTCATAACTCAACGCCCAATCGCTTGGCTCCCAGCGTCTGAAAGTGTGGTTGTCTTGTTTCACTTCATAGCCGTATTCGGTGAGTTTCGCCGATATATAGTCGATAAATTTGTCGTGCGCGGCGCTGCCTGTAAGGCGCGGGCCAAGATCAACGATATATTCTTCCATTTCCTTCAGCGTGTCAATGCTGTAAAGACCTTTCGCTTGTGCCATAATTCTCCTTTGTTCCGTTTTACGGATTTATATTTTTAGTTTTGATTGATTTCCGTTATTAGCGATACCTTTTCCCTTTTAATCGGATTTTTAATCTTGCTGTTTTTTTGCAAATTGCCTTTTGATTGAGCTATATTTGCCTTATTCGTCTTTTCATATCTCGTCTTCGCCAACGCCCGCTAAAAGTGCATCGCCTCCGTCAAGGTTTTCAAAAAATGCGCCAACGCTTCGCCGTTTTAGGCTGTTTCCACAGATTCTTCTCCTCTACGCAAAGCAAGTTCTTCCTGCATTTGCATTTTTGTTTTTGCGTCAATCTTATAGAACAACATAGGAATACAACTTGCCGCCATGCAAAGACCTTGCGACATAAAGTAGATAATCCAGAGTTTGTTTTGCATTGCGTCTGTAACGTAGGTCGCCGTGGTGCCCGCTTCAACTGCAAGATTGAAATCGGAGGCGCTGTAGCCAATAAAACCGACAAGCAGAATACCGATAGAAACGGACAGTGCATTTGACAGTTTGTTTGACATAGAAAGGATTGCAAACTGCGTGCCTTCCGTGCGTTTGCCGGTCTTCCACTCCTGATAGTCAACGATATCTGCTGTCATAACCATAGGCAAATAGCCGTTGGGACCGTAGGAGAAACCCATAAAGAACTGGAATATGAGGATTGCCAAAAGCGATCTGAACGGATCACCGCCAAAGACGTATAATGCCGTGGCAACCGTTGCAACTATCAAGCCGTACATACCCGCCGTAATAAAATATTTTTTCTCGCCGAGTTTTTTGTTTATCTTTGGGTTCAATATGATTGTCACCATTCCTGAAACCGCGCTTGTGACGCCGATAAGCCAACTGAGTCCGTCACCGTAGACAACTTCTCCGCCCGTCAAAAATCCGAGATTGACACCATCACGCAGAAGGATACAAGATGCCTGCACCGCAATGCCAAGACCTATGTTTCTTGCAAATCCGAAAATATACGTCAAGAAGACAATCATTATCATCTTGTTGGATTTGAGTTCTCTGAACATTTCTTTGAAACTCATTGCAGAAGACGCCGTGGATTTGACAACTTCTTTGCACTTGAAATACATAAGAAGTTGGAAAACAAGCCCCAGTCCTGCCATAATGCCTGCAGTTATCAAATATTCGGTTTTTCCGACAGTGCCGTTGTCGCCGCCCGTAATCATAAGGACTATGGTTACAAAAACGCCGGGGCAAGCAAGCGCAACCGATTTAAGCGTATTGGCAAGCCCTGCGGCGTTGCTTCGCTCCTCAGAATTTGACGATAACAGCGCAAGCATACCTTGCGACGGAATGTCAGCAAGCGTCATAGAGATATTCCACAAAATGACCACGAATGTAATATAAACGTATCTGCCCGCTTCGGTCGGAAAAGGTATTGCGATGTATGAAATCATCGTCAATACGGCTAGAGGGAAAGCGGAAAAAAGTATCCACGGTCTCATCTTGCCCGCTTTGAAATTGGCGCGGTCAATAAGATTTCCGATGACGAAATCCGCCACTATGCTGATAATTTTTGCGGCAAGAATAATGGCAGCGACAATCATCAAATCCGCGCCCAAAAATTTATTGAAAAACTCGGCTTGATAACTGTTGACAAGCCCTATTGCCAAATTTATGCCAAGTAAACCCAGTGAATAAATCCACATATTAGCGCTCAGCGCAGGCTTTTTTTTCGGCTCAAGTAAATCCTGAACGTCGCTCATAAAATCCAATCCCCCAAATGTCACAGGCCAAACTGAAAAATATCTTTGCGTATAAACGCGATATACACTATATTATACACACTATATATTGGATATCTTAACATAACTGCAATAGCAATACAAGAACAATTTTGCTCGGTTAATTGACTTAATTGTCGCATTGACGTACAATTGTCGGGATTTGCTAAAAACGGATTAAAAATAGACTGAATAAAAAAATAAGGGAAACGGTTGGGCTGTTCGCCGTTTGAAAAAGCGTCAAGCATAATGTTATTAACGCTATAAAACTACCTGCCGTCCCACGCTTAAATATCAAAAAGTTATAAAAAACAACGATAACTATAATATATAAAACCGCAAAACAGCGGCTTTATAATACTCAAAATCACACATAAACATCTGATAGGACAAAATAGGAACATCTTGACAACAATCTTTATTCTTTTGATATTCAGTTCATATATATCCATGGGATTGCCAGATAGCTCCTGGGGCACGGCATGGCCTTTTATGCGTGCCGAACTATTGCTGCCGCTTGCTTCGGCAGGGATTTTCTCCGCTGTCATAACGGTATGTTCCGCTCTGTCATCCGCTTTTGCGCCAAAACTCTGCAAAAAAATCGGCATCGGTCCTATTATGGCGATGTGCGCGTTGGTGACCGGAGCGTGTATTCTTGGCATTTCATTTGCAAGCAATTTTTATACTATAGTATTAATCGGCATACCTTTGGGAATTAGCGGCGGTGGCGTTGACGTTTGCATAAACAACTACGTTTCGGAGCGTTTTTCACCCCGCATAATGAACTGGGTTCACGCCTCTTGGGGCATAGGTTCAATGCTCGGTCCAATAATTTTGACAGCGGCAATCACAACTCTGGGCAGTTGGCGAAAGGGCTTTTTGATTCTTGCTCTTGTTCAATTCGTACTTGCTGTTATTCAATTTTGCGCCTTGCCTCTTTGGAAAAAATCACCTGTTCCCATTCTTGACGTCAAAGAAGACGAAATAACAACCGCAAACGACGTTGCAAAAAAACGTATCGCAATTTTTTTGTCGGTGCTGGTTTTCTTTGTTTACTGCGGTGTGGAAGTCACCGTCGGCAGTTGGCTGAACAGCCTACTTATTGAACAGCGCAATTTCGGCGCAACGCTCGGCGGTTCGTGTGTTTCAGTTTATTACGGCGGTATTATGACTGGCCGTGTGCTGCTGGGATTTTTCAGCAACAAACTAGGGAACAAACGCACGATGTACTTCGGCTTGGTACTGGCCTCTATCGGCGCAGGATTGTTCTTTATAACATCAAGCGTGGCGGCGACGTTTATAGCTGTTGCTTTGCTGGGCATTGGTTTTGGACCGATATACCCTTGCAATATGCATCAAACGACTGTTCGTTTTACAAGAGAAACGTCAAGAAAAGTTATCGGTTATCAAGTTGCTTCAGCCTGCCTCGGAATGCTCTTTATCAGCCCTGCCATTGGCTATATCATGCAACATACGTCTTATGAATCACTATCAATCTGTGTCGCCGTGCTGACGGCATTACTGGTTCTTGTGATTATTTTATTAAATCTTGCAACAAGGTCGCGTAAAACCGAACACCACTTGCTGTCCAAAGAAAATATTGTTTAATTTTTATTTATCAAAAGGTGCAACTTTATAAAAGGATGCAAAAAATAGTGCCTACAAAAAAGTTATCAATATAAAAAATAGCAGGTTGGCTTACCCCACGCTATCACCAATTCGGCACAAATCCGTTAGTGATAGTGCGGGGACCCTGCTCCCTGCCTTTTTTTTGTTTTCGATAAAGCTTTTTATTCTATTTGCCGCTTAAAAATTTCTCTTGAATTGTTGCGGCTGTTTGTTTTTGTACAGATTAACAATTTATCGCTCGTCCGATTCGGTTTTGATTTTGCCGAATGCCATTTTCATTCTTTGTTCGCCGGAAAGCACGACTTTTCTTATACGAACATTTTTCGGTGTTACCTCAATCATTTCATCGTCGCCCAAAAACTCCAGCGATTCTTCCAAACTGAACTTTCTGGGTGTAACAAGGCGCAGAGCCTCGTCGCTGCCTGAGGCGCGCATATTTGTGACGTGTTTTTTCTTGCAGACGTTGACTCGAATATCCTCGGCTTTTGGCGACATACCCACGACCATACCTTCATACACCTGCGTTTGCGGGTCAATAAAAAGTATGCCTCTGTCCTGTGCGTTAAACAATCCGTACGCTGCGGCTTCACCCGTTTCATACGCAACCAAACTGCCCGTAAAACGATGTTGAATTTGACCTTTGTAGGGCGCGTATCCGTCAAATAATTGGTTCATAACGCCCTCGCCTTTGGTATCGGTTAAAAATTCGTTTTTAAATCCGAACAGTCCGCGCGCGGGAATTATAAATTCCATTCTTATGCGGCTACCCTGCGGATTCATCGTGACAAGTTCACCTTTTCTCACGCCCATTCGTTCCATAACCGAACCGACGCAGTCCGACGGGACGTCGATAAACAGTTTTTCCATAGGTTCGCATTTTACGCCGTCAATAGTTTTAAAAATGACTTTGGGCGTGCCTACGCCAAATTCATACCCTTCGCGGCGCATGGTTTCAATGAGGATTGAGAGGTGCATTTCTCCTCTGCCGCAAACTTTGAAAGTTTCGGGAGTTTCGGTTTGATAGACGCGCAAAGATACGTCCTTAAGCAGTTCACGGAACAATCTGTCGCGCAAATGTCTGGACGTGACAAATTTGCCTTCCCTGCCTGCAAACGGACTGTCGTTGACAGAAAAGTTCATCTCAATAGTCGGCTCGCCTATCTTTACAAAAGGCACCGGCTCGATTTTTTGAGTGGAACAAACCGTGTTTCCGATAGTGATGTTTTCAATTCCGCTGAAACACACAATATCTCCCACCATAGCCTTATCAACGGGTATGCGCTTTAAACCTTCAATTTGAAACAGCGTCACGATTTTGCTCTTATAAGGAGAAAGTCCGTGATAATCGCACACCATAACTTCGTTGTTTATATCAATTTCGCCGCGCTCTATTTTGCCTATGCCGATACGACCGACGTAATCATTGTAGTCGATTGCGGAAATAAGCAGTTGAAGTTCGCCGTTTTCGTCACCTTTTGGAGGATCGATATAATTTATGATTGTATCAAACAGAACCTTTAAATCATTACCGGGCTTATGATAGTCAAGAGTTGCCGTGCCTGCTTTGCCGCTGCAATAAACGATTGGGCTCATCAGTTGTTCGTCGGTGGCGTCAAGATCAAGCAAAAGCTCCAAAACCTCGTCGGCTACCTCGTCCAAACGCGCGTCGGGACGATCCGTTTTGTTGACGACAATGATGATTTTAAGCCCCAAGTCAAGGGCTTTTTGCACGACGAAACGAGTTTGCGGCATAGGACCTTCGGCAGCGTCCACAAGCAACAGTACGCCGCTGACCATTTTTAATACGCGCTCCACTTCACCGGAAAAATCCGCGTGTCCGGGAGTGTCGATAACATTGATTTTGACATCGCCTAAGCGTATAGAGGTGTTTTTTGCTAAGATTGTTATCCCTCTTTCGCGCTCCAAATCACCGCTATCCATAACGCAGGTTTCCACCTGCTGATTTTCACGAAATGTGCCGGATTGGCGCAGCATAGCGTCCACGAGAGTAGTCTTGCCGTGGTCGACATGCGCGATAATCGCAACGTTCCGCAAATCGTTTCTGACCATAAAATTACCTTCTATATAAAAGAATTACTATCTATCATTGCCTTTTTTAACGGTGGTATAATATCACAAACACGCGCGCTTTGGCAAACGAATTCATATTATAATGAAACTTTGGCAAAATCAAAACATCAAATCATTAAAAAATTACTATTTACGCGGCCATCTATGAGTATAATAATTAAACTGCCTGATAGCAAAAATAAGCATCAAGTTACGTCTGCATCAAAATTGTCATACAGAGCAGACACCGTCTGCGAAGTATCGCCTTTGGAGTATTGTGCCGCAGAATGAGTGAGTGTTTGCACTATCTTTTAATCTTAGATGCCCCCTCTTTCCTAGTGTCCTGAAAGTTCCCCCCTTCCTCAGGTGTTTCCCCAATCGCGTTCCCCCTAAAGGGACCCACGCGAG
>CAYIYN010000044.1:0-11972 GCA_964367645.1 uncultured Bacteroidaceae bacterium | reverse complement strand
TTCAAAAACTGATTGAATCCGGCAAAATCTTCCGGACGTTCAAATTCTGTGCGCTTTTCAAACGCTGTTTGTTTAGATTTCAAATTCCGATTGTTTGAGGTCTTTTGCGCAGTCATCGCTTCTTTTAACGTGGTTGAAAGACGGTGTTTCAAGGCAAGTTCCTTAATGTCTTTTTCGCTTAGATTGCGCACCCTTTTCCCGTTTTTGTCCACAAGCGCAAATTCAACTTCGGACGATGGGCTGACAAATTGAAAAAGCCGAGCAATCGGTACGTCTTCAAAAACAATAACCTCTTTTCTTACCACCCCGAAATTGTAATCCTTGACGCTCGGAGAAAACACGCTGACGTAGGATTGCTCTTCAGAGGCGTACGCCGCGCCGTAAAATAAAAAAACGGCGACTATGCCCAAAGTGAAATTCCACTTGACAAAAAACGAAGCGATAAATGCCGAAAACATCAAAAGGCTGACGACAACTCCTGCCGCCCTCATAAATTTTACGGCTTTCAATTTGTTTTTTGCATAACCTAAAACAACTCTGCTTCCGTCAAGCGGATAAATGGGCAAAATGTTGAAAAAAGCCAGCGCAAGGTTGGCATGCAAAAATCCTTCGGTATAGGAATAAACGGACGGAAAAAGCCACCAAAACCCAAGTGTGATGCCTGCCAAAATCAAATTGGCGACAGGTCCTGCCGCCCCGACAATCACACTGGATGCTCCGTCCATATTTTCGTCGGATGACAACACTGCCCCGAAAGGCAGAATATCCAGCGATTGAAGAACGTAGCCCCTCGAGCGCGCTGCAAGCGCGTGAGCACACTCGTGCAGTGTGACCGCAATGAAGGTCCAAAGCAAAGGCTGCGCTTGCCCGCACGCGATTAGCACGACGGCAAGCACCACGAAAAGCGGATGGACCCTTATACGCATCTTTTACATCAAACCGCCGATTAACGAGGTAGCGTCGCCGATTGTGGTCGCAACCGCCATATTGCCAAACAACGTCGCAAACAGAAATCCCAGCGAGATAAACACACCGACGGCAATGGGCACGATTGCAATGTCAAGCAAATCCAATCCGCGGTCTTTAAGTGAAAAACGTTTTTTGGATACCACACGGTTTTCCACAAAATCGTTGCGACTGACTTCCACTTCGATTTTCTTTGTTTCGTCAAACTCCATAAAATCACCTCTCGAAAATTGTATGCTGTATAAAGAGGTCTTTATTACGAATTTATTCAGCCAACTTAACGAAAGTTCTCTATGCTGCTTGGAGGATAATTTTAACCTGCATTTGAAGCCCGACGTGTTGCCAAAGCAAAATTTTGATGATATTAACCTTTGAAGTCCGCCGTGCTGTCAAAACGAAGTATCTTTTTGGCGGTTGAAGTAATCGTAACTGAAAAGTTGCCGTTGTCTAAAGGTTCAACGTCAATTTCCACGCCACCCGAAAGGCAAAAATAATCGGACAGCGTTCTGGCTATATCGGCGCTCATCGCCGCCTTAAAACCCTGTCCCAGCCCCGTTTTATCTCTAACTAGCATGCCTTTGAGCCTATCGGACATCAATTTGGAGGCTCTTATCGCCATAATCTCCTCCTTTTCAGATACGGCTCGCGGCAGTCTTTTCTGAATTCCGATACGTTAACAGCAAGAGCGCGGTAGGCTTTGTCGGACAGTGCAAAAGCCGGCACTTTGCCCAGTTGCTGATATAGTGTGATGCAGTCGTCTTCGGGTATTATTCCTATAAGCGGAGTGTGCAAAAGAGCGGCAATTTCCGTTGCTCCGAGCATTTCCCCCCTTGATACCATATCGGGGCGCAGACGATTGACAACCAAAGAAACGTCTTTCAGTCGGTAACTTGACAAAAGCGAAACAACCCTGTCGGCGTCGCGTATGGCAGATGCCGAAGGAGTTGTGACAATTATCGCTTCGTCCGCTCCAGATACTGCCCTGTGAAAACCTTCTTCAATTCCCGCAGGGCAATCAATCAAAATGAAATCGTAATCTGAAAGGCAATTTAGCAGTCCCCTAAACGCTTGCGAAGAAACGGCGGCACGCGAAGATGCGGACGGCAACACCTTCAAATTGCTTTCTCCGTCCGCCACAAGCGCTTGCGACAAAGCGCATTTGCCTTGCAGAACATCGCAAATGTCAAAAACGACGCGGTGTTCAATCCCCACGACGACGTCAAGATTATTTAAGCCGATGTCGCCGTCCACAAGCACAACTTTGTGACCGAATTCCGCCAATTTTCTGCCAAGGCTTGCCGTTACGGTCGTTTTGCCGACGCCGCCTTTTCCGGATGTAATAACAATCTTTCGCATAATGCGAGGATACAATAAAAGACACCGCAAAGGGTGTCTTATCTGCGCGAAAAACCGCGCTTTGTGTCATATACGGCGGCTGTAAAAAATTTTTCGGTTTTAAGTGCTAAAACAGTGTTGTGTCGGGGTCGCTTCCCAGCCTGCCCACTCCGTCGAAACTGTCAAGCAAGCGCATATCTTCGACGCTGATATTGAAATCGAAAACTTGAGAATTTTCAAGAATCCTATCCCTGTTTACGGATTTAGGAAGAGGCAGAACTCCGTGTTGCAAACACCATCTGACCAGTATTTGCGATTCTGTTTTGCCATACTTAAGCGCAACGCTTTTTAGCGGTTCCCCGCCAAAATATTTGCCCTTGCAAAGCGGCGCCCAAGCCTCGACGATAAGCCCCAAACTCTTGCTGTATTCCTCGTCCGCGCTTTGGTCAAATCCATAATGATATTCAATTTGATTGACGGAAGGTTTCACCGCTATATCACGCATCAACGTCTTTAAGTGCGCAATTTTGCAGTTACAAACCCCGATTGCGCGCACTTCACTGTTTCTGTACAGCGATTCCAATGCACGCCAGGTGTCGATAAAGCGTGCGGGATAATCGTCTTTGAAAGCATGCGCGATAGGCCAATGAATGAGATACAAATCAACATAATTGACGCCCAATTTTCTTTTCGATTCTTGAAAGGCGGCAATAGTGTTGCGATAACCTTGAGAAGAATTCCAAACCTTGGTTGTCAAAAACACCTGATCGCGAGCTAGTCCGCTGCGGCGAATACCCTCGCCAACGCCTTCTTCGTTGTTATAAAATTGCGCAGTGTCTATGTGGCGATAACCACATTCAAGCGCGTAGCGCACTCCCTCTGAACAAACCTCTCCGTCCGGCGTTTTGTATGTACCGTAGGCGACACAGGGAATCTTTACTCCGTTGTTCAATACAAAAGAACTTTTCAAAGAATTAAACATTGTTCCCGCTCCTTTTTGTCAGATTTCGAAAACAGGCTGATATGCAGGCCGTTATGATTAATCCAATTTCACTCCCAAGAGATTTCCAAGGAGTATCTTGTCTTCAAAAAACTTTGTTCCGCCGAGCGCAACGCAGTTTTCGACATCGGGCATAACGGTCACAGGCAATTCCAACGCCTGTTCAATATACTCTATAAGACCCGGTATATGAGTTGAACCGCCTGAAAGGAATATACCCTTGCGAAGTATTTCCGCGGCAAGTTCCGGAGGCGCCTGTCCAAGGACGGACATAATCACTTCTATTAAATCATCAACGAGGGGCTGTACGGCTTCAAGCATATCACTTGCCGAAACCACAATATTTTTGGGCGCGCCGTCGCGGCTGCTGCCGCTTGCCGCGTACTGCCCTTCGTCGTTGAGATAGAATGAGAGCGCACTCTTTTTCATTTTTTCCACTGTGTATTCGCCGAGTTTAACACCGTAGTTCATCTGTATGAAGTCAATTATCGCATTGTTAAACGCATCTCCTGCGATGTTTACTGCGACGGCGTTTGAAATCCCTCTGTTTGTAACGGCGGCAATTTCCGTTTTTCCTCCGCCGATATCTACGAACAACCCTCCTATACTACCCGTGTAGACGATAAGCGAAAGCGGACTTTCGACAATCGTAACTTCGTTTACACCTGATTTTATTAAGCACTTTTCAACCGCACGGCGGTCGCTGTTTGTCATTGAGCAAGTTATTGACACAATGGCTTTTATTTTGGCTTTAAAAATCGTGGTAGGAAGTATTTTTTTCAAAAAATGCTTCATCATCAACACGAACATTTCGTCGTCGACTATAAGACCTTCTCTGACCGGTGCTATTATTTTCGCACCGCCAAGAGCAGTGGTCATAATGGTCTCCGCCCTAAATCCTGCTTCGCGGATTTCGTAGCGGTCACGCACTTTTACGGCAACGGCAATCGCAGGCTCTCTTAGAACAGGACCTATTCCGCGTTGGCAAATTGTTATAAATTTGCTTCCGAGGTCGATTGAAAGTTCGATACTAGCCATATATCACTCCGATTTTCTTAAGTTCTTTATAAAGTCTTTCCATTGGCAATCCGACGATATTGGTATAACTATTAAAATATGATTGCACCATAACGCCTTCTTGTATTGCATAAGCCCCCGCTTTGTCGAGCGGCTTTTTTTCATAAACGTATTTTTTTATTTCTTCCGCGCTCATCAACTTCAACTTAACGGGCGATATGACGCAGAAGTTTGATTCAATTTGTCCTTTTACCGCCACCGTGACACCAGTGTAAACGCAGTGCCATTTGCCGCTGAGTTCCGTTAGCATTTCAACGGCGTTAATCAAATCCGACGGCTTTGAATATAGTTTCTTTCGATAAACTACAGTGTCGGCGCTGATAACGGTTTTGTCACGGCAAGTGTCAATTTCCATGGCTGCCAGACATTTTGCTTTTGACGTTTCGAGCACCAATTTTTTTGGCGGCAAGCCTTTGAAAACGTCTTCATCGGTTTTTGGAACTACGATTTCAAATTTTTCGCAAACCCTATTCAGCAGTTCTTTACGTCTTGGCGACGCCGACGCCAAAACCGGCGGCTCAAAGAATTTCCAAATTCTTTCCATACGCCGCCTTAAAATCTCCCGCCGCCGAAAGAGCGTCCTTGACTTCTAAAGAGCAGTCGCCGTCCGCTTCGGTCTTGACAATTACGCTGTCACCCAAAACGTCGCAGTCTATTCCACTGATGACTCCGCTTTGACTTCGGTCGAAACTTTCGGCTATTCTTAATATAACACTCAATTTCCTTATAGCGTCCACGTCTTCAATTGTCAACATCGAACTGTATTTTGCCAGTTCTTCTTTGCTGATTTCCGAAGATTTACGGTGACCCGACGCCACAAAAGCGGCAATCACCAAATCCTTGTGAGGCACACCGTAGAGGTTGCTGTTGAGGATAATATAACTTGAGTGCAGTTGGTGGTTATAATATTTTATGCGCATACCGCTGTCGTGTAGCAGTGACGCGATTTTGAGCACTCTGACGTACACTCTCGGCATCTTGTGCAATACTTTCAGCTGTTTGAACAGTTGCATCGACAGATTATAGACATGCTCCGCGTGTTCTATGTTGATGTCAAAATATGCCATTTGCGTATGCAAGGAGTGTCCCAGCACGTCGCTTATCGGGCGTTCATTGACGCTCGGCACCGCATAGCGGAACATCGCACCTTCTCTTAAGCCGCAACCGCTTATCGTTATCTTGTCAAAAGTGAAACGTGACAGCACGGCTTTCATAACGGCCAAGGCACTTGGGAATATATCCGCACGGCCGCTTGACAGCCCTTTGATTTTCATCGTGCTGTCTAAGTCAAGTTTGCGTATGGTGGAATAGATGCTCTCAAATTCCGTCATAGGCACTTCGTAATTGTGCGTCATATTGAAGGGATACTTTCTAATAAGACGGCTTATTCTTCCCAAATTTCTAAACGAGCCGCCAACGCCCACAAAATGGGTGTCAGGCTCAATGCTGTTTAGCCAAGGAATTTTTTCAAGTTGTTCCACGATAAATTCCTCAATCTTTCTGGTGCGTTCTTCCGGCTCGACGCTGTCGTTTTTGAACAGGTCGGTCAAAGTAACTGCACCGAAAGGCAGAGTTTCGTAATGGATGAGATTGCGGCGGTTGTAATAAATCAGATTTGTCGAACCGCCGCCCATTTCCATAATGAGTCCTTTGGGGATTTCCATCGAGTTGATTACGCCTTGATAGACGAGCATTGCTTGTTCCTCGACGGTTAGCACTTTAATCTTTATGCCGCAAGTCATTGCGACTTCGTCGAGGAAACTTTTTTGATTTTTGGCGCGCCTGACCGCTGCGGTGGCATACGCAAAAATTTTATCCACATGGTTTGCGTCGCAAAGACGTCTAAACATAGTGAGGGTTTTTATGGTTTGGGCAATTCGCTGAGGCTTGATAAATCCGTCCCAGTCCATATCTTGTCCCAAGCGTACTGTTTCTTTCAGTTCGTCAAAGACAACGAAATAGCCACCCTCAAGAATGTTGACCAGAACCAATCTTGCAGAGTTGGAACCAAGGTCGATAACCGCGATTTTTTCCATATGTGATTCTCCTGCTGGGGTTGCGCCCCATTTTTACTCTTTTCAGTCTTCCATATATATAATGCACTTTGCGGGGCACTTTTCTGAGCAAAGTCCGCAACCGATGCATTTGCTATAATCGATGACGGGCAAATTGTTCACCATTTCAATAGCACTTTGAGGACAATTTTTGGCGCACAGTCCGCAACCCAAACAGCCGTTTTTGCACATCGCCTTGACGTCCTTGCCTCCCCGCATGCAGTTCGTGCATGCAACGTAAACTTTTGCTTGTTTCGGGATACGCTTAATGAGCATTTTCGGGCAGGCTTTTATGCACTGGCCGCATCCTATACACTTCTTTCTGTTGATATAGGCAAAGCCGCCGTCGCGCACATCTATTGCGTGTTCGGGACAAACATCAGTGCAACTGCCCATACCAAGACATCCCCATTTGCAGACTTTGCGTCCGCCGCCAAGAAGTTCCATGCTGCGGCAATCGCCGTAGCCCATATAGTCGTATTTGTCGGTTGCGTTATTTCCGCCGCGGCAGCATACAACAAGTTTTGTATCCTCCGCGCTGACACTTACGCCCATAATTTCGGCTATAGCCTTTTTGCCCTCTGCGGACGTTACGCCACAGGAACTGACGTTGGCTTTGCCTTCAACTATTGCTTTTGCGAAATCCGCGCAACCGGCATAGCCGCAGCCGCCGCAGTTTGCGCCGGAAAGTTGCTTTTGAATCTGTTCTATGCGCTCGTCCTCAATAACGGCGAATTTTTTGCCGCAGACCGCGAGCAAAACTCCGAACACGAACGCCAGCGCAAACAAAATTATCACTGACCAAGCGATTGTCATAGGATCGACTGTTGCACCTGATAAAATAATATTAATCATAATGCGCCTCCTATATCATACCGCTGAACGCGTTGAATGCCATTGCCATAATGCTTGCGGCAAGCAGCGTAATCGGGAAGCCTCTGAAAGGCTTCGGGACCAAGTCTAAATCCATTCTTTCTCTGACGCCTGCGAGCAGCAATATTGCCAAAGTAAAGCCGACACCGCTGAAAACTCCGTTTAGGAATGACTGCAAAAGGCTTAGACCTGTTGCAACACCGTAGGAGTTGATGTTCAGAATGGCAACGCCGAGAACGGCGCAGTTTGTTGTTATCAAAGGAAGATATACACCCAGCGCGTTATAAAGTGCGGGCATAAACTTCTTGAGTATCATTTCGACAAGTTGCACAAGCGCCGCAATCACAAGGATAAAGGCGATTGTTTGTAAATATTCAATGCCGACGATAACCAACAGTTTTTGCACCAGCCAGGTGAATATCGAGGCGATACCCATGACGAAGATGACGGCAAGCCCCATGCCGAGTGCCGTATCAGTCTTTTTGGAAACTCCGAGGAAGGGACAAATCCCGAGGAACTGCACCAGTATGAAGTTGTTGACAAAGATTGCTCCGATGATTAAAAGAAAGAAACTCATGCCACAACCTCCTCTGCGGTTTCAGCGTCGCCTTTTGCCGCTACGATATTTTTTGCCGCTTCTTCGAGCAGCACTTTTCTCTTTTGTTCTTTCCTATCCGAAATGTAATTTATCGCTGCCATAAACAAACCAAAAGTAAGGAAACCTCCTGCAGTTGTAGTGAAGAAAGCCACTTTATAGAAATCAGGTATGAATTCAACACCAAAACTTAGACTTCCGAGTTCACCAACAAAGAACGAGCCGTTGCCGAGGAATTCTCTAAACAGTCCCATTGCAGCGAGTGCAAGAGTGAAACCTAAGCCCATGCCAAGCCCGTCTAAGATACTGTCGCCCACTTTGTTCGTGCTGGCAAACGCCTCTGCACGCGCCAAAATTATGCAGTTGACAACGATAAGAGGCAAATAGATGCCCAGTGCACTGTACAGTGCGGGAATGAAACGTCGGAGCAGCATTTCCACAATCGTAACGAAAGTGGCTATGATGAGAACGAAGCACGGGATACGCACTTTGTCGGGGATTACGTTTCTGAGCATTGATACCAATGCGTTGGAGCAAACAAGCACCAGCGTTGCGGCAAGACCCATTCCGAGTCCGTTGAATAAACTTGTTGAAATTGCAAGCGTCGGGCACGTGCCAAGCACAAGTCTGAACACGGGGTTGGACGTGAAGATGCCGTTCTTTAAAACTCCTAATTTATTATTGCTTAACATAGTCACGCCTCCTTGCAGTTTTTGTATGCATCGACTGCCGCGCAAACTGCGTTGTGATAGCCTGTCGAAGTACGAGTCGCGCCCGACACCGCGGTGACTTCACCGCTTGCGAGTTGACCGCTAAATTTACTGCTCTTTAGTACAAGCGCGTCGATATCGTCGACGTCCAAACCAACATATTTGTCTTTGTTTGCACTTTCCACTTTCTTGAAATAACCTGCCGTTTCATTTTGCGAATAGACGACGACGTCCTTGATAATTCCTTCCGCATCGATATAAACAAGCAGTTCGAGTGTGCCGTCTTTTGCGCCCTTTCCCACAGAATAGAAGCAATATCCGACAAGGTTTTTAGATTCGCCTTCCGTCTTGTAGGCGACAAACAAGCTGTTTACGCTACCGCTTTCATAATTACACGTCACCGATTCGGCTTTTTCAATCGTGTCAGCTTCGGTGTATACGGCGTTTACTTCTTTCATTATTGTTTCGTCAGGGTCAACATAAGTCAACCAGTTCATCACTCCCAAAAGTATGCCGGAAACCAATGCTATAACGGCAAGCACCACGATGCACTTGATTACGTCCGGTGTAAAGAATTTGCTCTTTTTTGGAGCAGACTTTTCACTTTGCACGGTTTCGGTCTGACCTTCTTGAACTTCGGCGCTTTCTGCGCTTTGGAGGATTTTTTCGTTATCAGCCATTAGCCTGTCCTCCTTCCGCAGCGATTTTTTCCGCTTTTTTTGCCGCGCGCTCCAGTTGTTTTGCCTTAAGTTCTTTGGCAAAATTCTTCCTTGGAGTGCCAAAGGCTTTGGGCATAATTTTATCCAGATACGGCGTCACGATATTCATCAACAATATAGCAAACGAAACACCCTCCGGATAAGAACTGAATTTTCTTATGACTACGGTCAAAAAGCCTAGTCCGATTCCGTAGAAAATTACTCCTATGGGAGATTTTGGCGACGTAGCATAGTCGGTTGCCATAAAGAAAGCACCAAACATCAAGCCGCCGCCGAGCAGATACGTCCATACAAACTCGCCCACATAGTCGGTGTTTGCAAAGAATATCGCCGTGAACACCACGGTTGAGCCAAGATATATAACGGGAATACGCCAGTCGATAACCCTGCGTATCATAAGATACGCCGCTCCGATAAGTACCGCGAGCGCGCTGACTTCGCCTGCGCTTCCGCCGATTCTTCCCAGAAACATATCGAGTGCGCTAAGTCCTTCGGCAGGGTTCAAACCTGCACCGAATGCACCTTTAACACCGGCAAGAGGAGTCGCGGTGGATACTGCTGCGGGAAGAATGCCCAGTGAATCGCCGAAATATGAGAACAGATTCATTCCGTTGCTCAAATCAATCGGAGATACAAACTGCGTCATTGCGGTTGTCCAGCAAAGCAGCAAGAATATTCTTGCGGCGATTGCGGGGTTTGCAAAGTTGCGTCCGATGCCGCCGAACAGCATTTTCACAATTATAATTGCAAACGCCGAACCGGCCATAGGAACGTAGAAAGGCACAACCGGAGGCAGATTGAGCGCCAAGATTATGCCTGTCACTATCGCAGACAAATCGCCGACGGATTGCTCGCGTTTTGTGATCAGATTGAACAACCACTCGCAAAAGACCGCCGAGCCAACACTGAGGATAATCATGAACAGCGGATAAAAGCCGTATATGAGAACCGACGCGATAATCATAGGAATTGTTGCTATGATAACGTCCAGCATAATCTTTTTTGTGCTGTCTTCAGAAGTGATATGGGGAGAAGTTGAAACGATAAATCTACTCATCATTTAATCCCCCTTATTTTAATTTCTTTTTTGGCAAGTTTGAACGCTTGTACAAGCGGACGCTTTGCAGGACACGAAAACGAGCAAACGCCGCACTCTATGCAGTTCATAACGCCCAATTTGAAGGCTTTTTCATAATCTTTTTGAATGGTTGCGTGCTCAATATCTCTGGGCATAAGGTTCATCGGGCAGTTGTTTATGCATCTGCCGCAATTTATGCACTGAGATGGGAGAGCCACATTGAATTCCTTTTCAGTCAAAAACAACAGCGATGAACTTCCTTTGGTGCAAGCGCAGTTAAGGTTTGCCTGTGCAAATCCCATCATAGGGCCGCCGCTTATAACCTTTTTGGTTTCGTCTTCGCTCTTGTTTCCGCGGCACTCTTCATATATATAAGAATAAAGCGTTCCGCCGCGCACCCAGAAGTTGCCTGTCTTTTCCACTCCGCCGCCCGAAACAGTCATAGCTCGCTTGTACAGCGGCTCTCCTTGTTCGACGGCTCGGCAAACGGCATACGCAGTGTGTACGTTGCTCACGACACACCCTATATCCGCAGGAAGTCCGCCTGTTGGCACTATTCTGCGCATTACAGAGTATATAAGTTGCTTTTCCGCACCTTGCGGGTACTTGGTTTTCAGTGTCATCACGGAAATTTCCGGCGGACACGCCAAAGCAAGTTTGTCAATTGCGTCGGGTTTGTTCGCTTCCACTCCGATGTATGCCTTTTCCA
Organism: uncultured Bacteroidaceae bacterium; assembly: GCA_964367645.1. Classification (GTDB taxonomy): domain Bacteria; phylum Bacillota; class Clostridia; order Christensenellales; family CAG-917; genus RGIG4097. The sequence continues at coordinate 856 of CAYIYN010000044.1, read as the reverse complement.
CTCCAAGAGCGGTCATCAGGTATCCGATACCTTTAATAACTTCGGCAGTGCATTCAAGAAGCAGACGGTAATCGCATGTAATATAAGGCTCGCATTCTGCGGCGTTAATAATCAACGTGTCAACAGGTTTTGACGGCGATAACTTGACGTGTGTGGGGAACGTTGCGCCACCCATACCTACTATGCCGGCTTCTTTTACTCGTGCCAGCACGTCTTGCTTTTCCGGATTTTTCAAAGGCGGAAAAGATACTTTTGAATAAACGAAATCATTCTCGATTTCAATGTGAGCAGCCTCACCGCCGATTGCGGTGGGTAATTTGACAATCCCCTTAACTGTGCCAGACACTGGTGCGAATACAGGCGCGGATACAAATCCTCCAGCTTCACCGATTTTTTGTCCCTCTTTGACGTAATCGCCCGCTTGCACCAGCTCTTTTGCAGGAGCGCCGATGTGCTGTGACAAACTTACGTAAAGTTTTTCAGGAACGGAAAAATCAGAGAGCGGGACATCTTTCGTACGCTTGTTCGCAGGCGGATGTGTGCCATGGCGAAATGTCCTGTTCATAATTTTGCTCTTTCTCCTTATATGCCGCGTAGTTTTATTTGAGCGCATCTATACATACGCGCGGTTACGTAGCCTTACTTCATATGATTATAGAGGATACAAGGGATAAAGTAAATACCCTAAATTTAGTTTTTTTTATAAGTTTTCTTTAAACGTACCTGTCAAAAACAAGCCGACAGAGAGAAGCGTCAAAAAGCCTCCGAACAAATGTTTTAGCATGCCGTCCGAAGAGGCCAGAGCGAAATATGAAGTCAGAGCGGCAGCCAAGACAGCCGGAATCAAGATGAATGC
>CAYIYN010000043.1:0-12229 GCA_964367645.1 uncultured Bacteroidaceae bacterium | reverse complement strand
GCAGTTGTATTGTCCGTTGCGGCGACACCGTCGTGATGGTAAACGCAACAATGTCAAAATCCCCTCGCGAAGGAATGGACTATTTCCCTCTCGGAGTTGACTTCGAAGAAAAAATGTACGCTGTCGGCAAAATTCCCGGCGGATTCAAAAAGAGAGAGGGAAGAGCATCCGACAAGGCAATCTTAACCTCGCGTCTTATCGATAGACCTTTGCGTCCTCTCTTCCCCAAGGGACTTTATAACGACGTATCGGTCATAGCAACCGTGCTCTCCGTTGACACCAACATTCCTCCGGAAGTTTTCGGAATGATAGGCTCGTCCATCGCGCTCTCAGTTTCCGATATACCTTTTGCAGGTCCAACCGGTTCAGTGGTAGTCGGATATGTTGATGATGAATTTATTATCAATCCCGACACCGATCAACGTGCAAAATCAAAACTCAGCCTCAACCTTTCCGGCACAAAAGATGCCATTATGATGGTTGAAGCGGGCGCCAACATCATCAGTGAAAAAGAAATGTTAGACGCTATTTTGTTTGGTCACGAAGAAATCAAAAAAATCGTCGCTTTCATCGAAAGCATCGTAGCCGAAGTGGGCAAACCCAAACTCGATTTGGAACTTGAACACATTCCCGAAGAAATCGACAAAGCAGTTCGTGCATATGCCGACGACAAGATGGACAGCGTCCTCACCAACTTTGACCGCACCTTGCGCGAGCAGGCGGAAGACGCGCTTGATGCAGGCGTTTTAAGTCACTTTGCCAACGATTTCAACGATATCGCAAAGAAAAACAAATTCATCATTGACAGTTTGTATTATCTCAAAAAAGAGAAAGTCCGCGCCAAGATACTTGACGACGGCGTGCGTCCCGACGGCAGAACTTTGACCGAAATTCGCCCCATTTGGTGTGAAGCCGGCGTGCTGCCCAGAGTCCACGGTTCCGCCGTGTTCACAAGAGGTCAGACGCAAGCCCTGACCACATGTACCCTCGGCACCATTTCCGAAGTGCAAAAGTTGGAAGGTTTGGACGACGATTTTTATAAAAGATATATGCACCAATACAATATGCCCGGCTATTCAACCGGCGAGGCAAAACCTCTCCGCAGCCCCGGCAGACGTGAAATCGGACACGGCGCACTTGCAGAACGCTCACTTGAACCCGTTCTTCCTTCCGAAGAAGAGTTTCCCTATGCAATCCGCACAGTCAGCGAAATTTTAAGTTCCAACGGCTCCACTTCCCAAGCGTCGGTTTGCGGCAGTACCCTTGCTCTTATGGATGCAGGCGTGCCGATCAAAGCCCCCGTTGCAGGCGTTGCTATGGGACTTATCAAAGACCCCGAAGCGCACAGAGTGGCAGTCTTGACCGACATCCAAGGTCTTGAAGACTTCTTGGGCGATATGGATTTCAAGGTCGCGGGCACTAAAGAAGGTATCACTGCAATCCAAATGGATATAAAAATAAAGGGCATTGATGAAGAAATCCTTGCCAAGGCACTTGAACAGGCTCGTCAAGGCAGATTGCACATCTTGGACAAGATGGCAGAAGTCCTTCCTGAACCAAGAAAAGAGCTGAGCAAATGGGCACCCAAGATTGTATCGTTCACCATTGATCCCGACAAAATCCGCGACGTAATCGGCAGCGGCGGCAAGGTAATCAACAAGATTATCGACGAAACCGGCGTCAAAATCGACATCACCGAAGACGGCACAATTTTTGTCGCTTCAAACGACGATGCAGCTATCAAGAAAGCACGCACCATCGTTGAAAACATAGTCCGCGACGTAGAAGTCGGCGACGTGTACGAAGGCAAAGTTGTCAAGATTATGGAAAACGACAAGGGACAGTTTGGCGCAAGCGTCAACTTTGCGCCCGGCAAAGACGGCATGATTCACATCTCCAAACTTTCCGATCAAAGGGTGGAAAAAGTGACCGACGTCATCAATCTCGGCGACATCGTTCTTGTTAAAGTTATCAAGATTGACGAGAAACATCGCGTTGATTTACGTCTTAAAGAAGTCATTTCAAAGGCATAAGGCTCAAAATCACGAACAGCATTGTCAAAGCCCCCGATAGGCATCCTTGCGTACGCTAAGTACGCCGCGGTCGTCCATCGGGGGCTTTTTCTTGCTTTTTTGATAGAAGGATTTTTTGGTTTTTCGCCCTCTTCAGAGGGAGATGCCCCGATAAGAGGCAGAGGGTGTCGTTTTTCTTGAGTTCATTAGCTCATTTTTTGCAGAGTGCACTACGCGATTACCACGCTGACTTTGTCGACGCGGAGTCCTTTTGCTTGGATTTCGTCAAGGATGCGCGGAAGAGCGGCGACAGTACACTCGGTGGGGTGCATAAGGATAAGGTCGCCTGCTTTCATGTCTTTGACAGCGCGGTTGAAAATAAGGTCGGAGTCGTGGTCGCGCCAGTCGATTGTATCTCGCGTCCACATCACGAGTGTATAGTTCAAATCGTCGCAGACGGTGCATGCAATTTTGCCAAAACTGCCGGACGGCGGTGCAAAAAGGTTGCAGTTATTGTAGTTGGGGACGTCTTTTAGGGTTATGTCAATCAGTTTTTCCGTCACCAAAATTTCGTCGCGGTTACGGCTATAATTAAGTGCCGCGTGGTCACGGTGTAAGTATCCGTGATTGCCGATTTCCATTCCGTCGGCCGCAAGTTTTATGAGCGTGTCGCCATTATTTTCGACCCACTTCCCACCCACGAAAAAAGTGGTGGAAAATCCTCTTTCTTTGAGCAAGTCGGACATTGCTTTCGCATACTGCGCACCCTCATACACGTTTATCATGAGCGACACTGCTCCGCAGTCGGCATCGCCCGAGTACACAGCGCCTCCCGTTTCGGTGTTCGATTGAGGAGTTGACGCGAGCGAATATACGGTTATCCCAAGCGCGCTTGCGAGAGTGCAAACAATGATTAAATTTGCGGCTATAAGCCTGAATGCTCTTTCTTTCATACCACAAAATATGTTTACGAAGAGTGGGTTATGTGGTATAATCTCACTATGAATCGTTTGATAGAATTTGACAGTGGCTTGAAACTTGTTTTTAGACAGATTCCCTCCGTGCGCTCAACGTCTTTGGGCGTTTTTGTCACGGCAGGTTCTGCTTTTGAGGCGGACGAGCAATCCGGAGTGTCGCATTTTATAGAGCATATGCTTTTCAAAGGCACTTTAAGCCGTACCGCATTTGACATCGTAAACGAAACTGACAGCATAGGAGCGGCATTGAACGCTTACACTGCAAAAGACCACACCTGCTTTTATTCTACCTCTCTTTCCGACCATGCCGAAAAATGCATGGACGTCATATCGGATATGTATTTCAATTCTAAATTTGATTTAAACGATATAAAAAGTGAACGAAAAGTGGTTATTGAGGAAATCAATGAAAGTTTTGATGAGCCATCCGACCTTTGTTTTGAGCGGCTGGGATATGCCGCATACAAAGGTCATCCTCTTTCAAAAGCCATTTTGGGAACAAAAAAAACCCTGATGAAGATGAAGTCCGACGACTTGTTTTTATATCTAAAAAATCGCTATACACCCGTCAACACCGTCTTGTCTATTTGCGGCAATTTGACAGAAAAAGAAGCCGTGAGCCTAGCCGAAAACTATTTTGAAAAAAAGTTTACCGACTGCGGCAACTGCAAAAAAGACGTCATTGAAACTGCAGTGAGAGAGGGTAGATCGGTAAGTAGCAAAAAAGACATATCGCAAACGCATATAGGAATGGCTTTCCCTGCCGACTTAGAAGACGAAAAGCGTCGCTATTGCTCGCAAATTCTTGCTTCCGTTTTTTCTTCGGAAATGTCCAGCCGCCTGTTCCAAAGTATCCGTGAAAAACTGGGGCTTTGTTATACGGTAACGGGTTATCCTTCCGCATATGAAAACAATGGCAGTTTTATAATCTACACCGCAACAAACCCCCAAAGTGCACAACTCGCCGTGAGTGCAATCAAAAAAGAAGTTGATATTCTTATGGACAAAGGCATCACGGACGAAGAACTGAACAAGGGCAAGGAACAGCGCAAAACCTCCGTCGTTTTGGGGCAGGAAAGCACTTCGGGTTTGATGCGCACTATGGGCAGCGTTTGCATAAAAAAGGGCAAACTTTACGACACAGACGCAATATTAAAACTCATTGATTCCGTCACGCGAGAGGATGTTTTAAATTTGGCAAGACAAATCTTCGACACCGATAAATTTGCCGTTTCTACAGTGGCAAAGGATACGTCGCAAGACTTGAGAAAAGTTTATTTGAAAAACTGAACGTTAATGCGAATGCAACCGAACAATGTAAAAAATACCGAGGTATACAAATGAGCGACAACGAGATTAAAACAAATTTTTTCGACAGCGAGGAATTTAAGGGAATGGACAAACTGGACATAATCTTTCAGATGCAGGAAAAATTTGACCAAGACGTCATAAAAAACAGGAACTTGCAGGGTATCAAACCCGAAGAATGGATACAAAAACAAACTCTTGCAATTTTGAGTGAACTTGCCGAACTGCTTGCCGAAGTCAATTTCAAATGGTGGAAAAATCCCAAAGAAATAAACGAAGATAACGTCAAGGAAGAACTTGTGGACATTTTGCATTTCTTCACGGGAATGTGCAACCGTATGGGAATGGGCAGCGAAGAACTTTACCGCCGCTATCTACAAAAGAACGAAGAAAATTTCAAGCGTCAATACGGCACGTCGCTCAAGCACGGCTACGAACTCGACAAAAAAAAATAAACGCAATTTATTACTCTTCAAATACGTGGTTCTAAACTTATCAATCGACCATTTTTGACAACTTTCAACACAATAGAAATATAGATGACAAAAGAGACGGAAGTCTCTTTTGTTTTTCTCTTACTGCACAATAAAATATCTTGAAATCCCACATGTAGTATGTTATAATGCTCTATAGTAACAATTAAGTGTGAGCGCGCGCTCCCGCGTGCAGAAAGTATGCGTGCGCGCTCCCGCATGCAAGAGGATTTCAAAGGATTTATATGCAACCCAACACCAGACAATTCAGAGCCAACACGGGCAATCGCATTGCCCTGGGCGTGCTTATAGTTTTGGTTTCGCTATTTTCTTTTTTGGCTGACGTTCACGCACTGGGCGGTGTGGGCAGAATGGTCTATTCTTTCACGGTGGGCTTTTTCGGGCTTGCCGATTATGCCTATTCCATCGCGGGTATCGTCATAGGACTAGCCGTGATTTTCAATCTCCGTGTGCGTCTTCCTTTGAGGAAAATCGCAACCTATTCCGGATTGTTTGTTCTTGCGGTTTTGGCACTCCACATATACACTTCATCCGTGCATATCGTCAATGCGTCATACGGCGAATATTTGTTGCTTTGCTACAATAACACCAATACCGCGGGTGGCATGCTGTTTGGTATTGCGTCTTACCCGATAATGAAAGCAATAACTACCGTCGGCGCGTTGATACTCGTTGTCGCGGTGTTTTTTATTCTTGCGTTTTTTGCCATTTTTCCGTATCTGAAAAAGAACACGGTTTTTTCTGCCCCCGGCAAAAAAGAACGCGATAAATCCAAACCGTCGTCAACAGGCGGCACGAAAATTACTTCGCAAAAAACACCTGCCATCACCGATTTCAATGCCGATCAAAGCGAAGGTAAACAAAATCTGTACGTCGTCAACGTATCTGGCGACCCACTTTCACAAAAGACGGACAAAAAACTTAAAGGTGCGGATGGCTACAATCCTCTTTATCCAAACGCGGCGGGCAGAGTTGAGGACGAATTTTCTTCTCCGACTTTTGACGACAAATTTGAAAAACGCGAAATAGCGCGCAGAATACTCTTCCGCGACACTCTAAAAAGCGAAGACTTGGAGCGTTTCAATATTGCCAACAATCCCGACAATGCATTGAAAACTCCGGGCGCACCCTATAGCGCGGTCAGAGCGCAGGCAATGCGGCGAAAACTTATGCCGGACAAAGGCACTGATTTCGTTGGAGATTATTCAGTACCGAGAAAAACCCTAGACTCTGATTTGGGATTGCCGTCTTCAGAAACGGTGGAAGATAGGGACGAAAGTTATCCTTTTGGCGGTTATGACAATCGGTTCGCAGACAAAAAAACGGCCGATCAACCGGATATGGAAGAACTTCGCTCAAAAGGCACAACCGCTTCCGAAGAAGGTTCCAAAGTTAGTTTTGAACAGTTAAAAGCCGACCAAATCAAAATATTCGGCAGGAAGGCACTTGAAGAGGGCGAATATCGTCCGACGCCGTTGTTTGTTGCGGAGGCGTACGACAACAAACAGACCCCCAATCCCGAACAGGGAGAAATTATCAAGCCGGAAGTTGTAAAACCGTCCAAATTTGCACAAAAGCCGGAGTTTTCAACTTCGCCGACAAAGACTTCATCCGCAACCGAAATCGGTTTGCACGGAGAAATCAAACGCCGTATTACAGGCGAAGAGCCTCCTGCGCCTGCGAAAATGAAAGACGAAATTGTCACCGACGCTTACAAAAAGCCGCAAGCCGCAAGCAATTCGGAGCCAAAGAAAGAAACGACTGTCGTTTCCGACACACCCGATTGGAAAAGAATACTCGGCGTAAAAGAAGAAACGTTTAACACTCATTTGAACAATCCGCAATCAAAAAGCGTGGAAGAGCGCACAAGCGAGCCAAACGGTTCCACACCATATAATTATACTTTAGAGCAGAAACCGCAAGAGCAAAAGCAAGACGATTCGCAATCTTCAAAAGTTCAATCTTTGATAGAGCGCGCCGTCGCGCAAAAGCCCGAACAAAGCACGCAAAATATTCACGGTATAGTGGCGGAAGAACAAAAGTCAAAGCCATTGTCAAATGACGGTGCGGTTTATCAATCCTCGATTTTTGCAAATACGGAAGCCAAGGCGATAGCCGATGCAAGAGCAGCCGCCGAAGCCGGAAAAAAAGCCCCGCCGCTGAGTGAAACGGAAAAGAGCGCAATAATGAGAGAACGCGCCTCGCAACCTGTCAGGAGGGTCACGTTCACAAGAGATAATTCGGACAGGCTGGACAAACTGGCAGAAAAGAAAGCACTTCAAATGGAGCATATCGACACCACAAAGGAACGCGTTGTTCAGGTTTCTATAGAGCAGTCTATCGCGCGCGAAATCGCAAAGGAAACCAAAAAAAGACCATATAATGCTCCGCCTATGGACCTTCTTTTGCCTCCCACTTTAGAAACTCAGGACGTTGAAGACTGGGAAAAGAAAAAAGATGATTTGCTGTTTGTTTTGGAATCCTTTGGCATATCCGGACAAGTGCTTGAGATAAAGAAAGGCCCTACATTTTCGCTCTATACGCTGTCGGTTGTGCTCCCCAAGGGCAAGACCGTAGGCAGCATTGTAGCGCTTGAAAAAGACATCGCTATGAAGATGGAAGAGGATAGCGTCAGAATACTTGCACCGATACCCGGGCGCAACGCAATCGGCATTGAAGTGCCGAATAAGCACCGCAGAATAGTCCGTTTGAGCGAAATTATTGACGCTCCCAAATTCAACAAAGCAACTGCTCCCGCGACATTTGCCCTCGGCAAGGACCTTTACAATCAAGATTATGTTTGCAACATCAAAGATTTGCCGCATATGCTCATCGCCGGTGCAACGGGCGCAGGCAAGAGTTGCTGCATCAATTCTTTGATTATCAGTTTGCTCTACAAAGCGTCGCCCGACGACGTGCGTCTTATATTGGTTGACCCCAAGAGAGTGGAACTGTCGGTTTATGAGGGTATACCTCACTTGATGCTTGACGAAATCATCTGCGATGTTGACAAGGCTATCCGCGCACTCAACTGGGCGATTACGGAGATGAACCGCCGCATACTCTTCCTTTCGGAACAAAAATACCGCGATATAGACGAATACAACTCCAACTGCGAAAAAGACGGCTTTGAAAAAATGCCGCGTATAGTTATCATCGTGGACGAACTGGCAGACCTTATGGCTATGGGCAAAAAAGCCGTGGAAGACTCCATCAACAGGCTTGCAAGACTTGCCCGCGCGGTGGGTATTCACCTTATACTTGCAACTCAACGCCCGTCAGTGGACGTTGTCAGCGGCACAATCAAAAACAATTTGCCAACCCGCGTTGCATTCAAAGTCACGTCCGGACCGGACAGCCGCACAATACTTGATTCCTACGGTGCCGACAAACTCTTAGGAAACGGCGACTTGCTTTATACAACGCCAAAAAGCGCAACTCCCGTCCGTATGCAGGGCGCGTATATATCCGAGAGCGAAGTAAAGGCGGTTGTTGCATATATCAAGAAAAACAACGACGCATTCTTTGATTCAACGGTAAAAGATGCCATTTTCAACGCACAAGAGGAAAAGGAAACGGATGAAAGCAAGGCGGAAAAACGCAAGCAAAAAGGATTGCCTCCGGAGTTGTTTGACGCTCTGCGCATAGGTATGGAAGAGAGTTTCACCGTGTCGTCATTGCAGCGCAAACTGGGTTTAGGTTGGCAAAAAGCCGCAAGAATAGGCGACCTTATGAAAGAAATGGGTGTGCTTCTTCCCGATGAAAAAGACCCTAAGCGCTCAAGAGTTAACCTTACGGAACAAGAATTTGAAGAATTACTTCGCGAAAACGAAGAGGAGAACTGAAGATGAAAATCGGCGCAGTGTCGCTGGGATGTGATAAAAACCGTGTAGACACGGAAAAAATGCTTGCAAGGCTGGTTAAAGCAGGGCATACGCTTGTCGGACACGAAGAGGACGCTGATGTTATAATCGTCAACACTTGCGCGTTCACCGATGATGCCAAAAACGAGGCGATTGACGAGATATTGTCGGCTGTCGAATACGGCAAAAAGGGCAAAAAAATCATAGTAACAGGGTGTTTGCCCAAAAGATATTTAGCACAGTTACAAGAAGAATTCCCCGAAGTCGATGCGTTTTTGGGCGTCGCCGATTACGACGGAATTTCAAAGGCGGTTGAAAGAGTTGCTGCAGGTGAGAAATACTTTGAGTGCATAGGCGCAGACACGTTTTTCTCAGACAGGATTTTGACCACTCCGTATCACTACGCATATCTTAAAATCGCAGACGGGTGCGACAATCACTGCACCTACTGCGCCATACCGTCCATACGGGGCAAATACCGCTCCGAAACGATGAATGACTTGCTTAATGAGGCTCAAAAACTGTCCGACGACGGGGTAAAAGAACTTATTTTGGTTGCTCAGGACGTGACGCGTTACGGCATAGATTTTGACGGCAGGTCACACCTAAAAGAACTGGTGCAAGCGCTCGAAAAACTGGATTTTGAATGGATAAGGCTGCTATATCTTGAACCCGAAATGGTTGACGACGAACTTATAAACTTTGTCAAAACCGAAGAAAAGGTCGTCGATTATATGGACGTGCCGCTTCAACACGTATCAAGCACGTTGCTGAAACGCATGAACCGCCATACAAACTACAACGGCACCGTTTCACTCGTGAGAAAGATAAAAGAGGCAGGCATAACTCTGCGCACTTCATTTATTGCGGGCTTCCCCGGCGAAACCGAAGAGCAGTTTAACGAACTTCAAAAATTTGTTTTGGAAGAAAAAATAGACTATGCGGGCTTTTTTGCCTACTCACGCGAGGAAGGCACCGCAGCGGACAGATTGGACGGACATTTGGAAGCGGCAATTAAGCAAAAACGCGCAGAGAAACTAAGAAAAATCGAAGAAAAAATCATTAAAATACATAATAAAGATAAAATTGGCAAGGTGTTCAAAGTCTTATACGACGATATAGACTATGGCAAACAGTGCTTTGTCGGAAGGGCGTATTTTCAAGCCCCGGATATTGACAACGTGATATTATTCAGTTCAGACGAGGAAGTACAAATCGGCGGTTTCTACAACGTTTTGATAACGGGTACAGACGGTGTGGATCTCGTCGGGAGAGTGGTAAAGTGATAATTACAACAGCAACAAAAATTACGATAGCAAGAATAGTTTTGATTGTTCCCACCGTCATTTTGTATGTGGCGGGTGCGCTTTTATACGACAATTATGATGCCTATATGCCTCTGATGATAGTGTCGTGCATATTGTTCAGCGTGCTTTGTGCAACGGATTTTGTGGACGGCGCGGTAGCAAGAAAGACCAACACGGTTTCGGATATGGGCAAATTTTTAGACCCACTGGCGGACAAAGTCGTTGTAGTGGTAATGCTCTTTTTGCTCGTGTTCCACGGCGCGGGGCAAGATATTTTCCCCTACAATCGGCTTATAATCACACTCTTTTCGGGGTTGATATTATCGCGCGAACTTATGATAAGCGTCTTTCGCTCGATTGCCGCAAAAAAGGGGACGGTGCTTTCCGCAGACATTTACGGAAAAATCAAAACTTGGTGCCTTGACCTTGGAATCGGCTTTTTGATTGTTGCAGGACTGCATCCCGTGATTGCCTGGATTGGCACCGTGATATTTTATATCGGCGGTGTTATGACGTTGTTTTCCGGAGTAAATTATATGTTGAAAAACAAACAAGTGTTTTTATCCGATGACAAAACCGATGATTCAAAAAAATAACAATAATAGGTAATACATTATACGAAGCAACCTCAACAAACGATGCAAATTGTGAACGAAGGTAAATAATTTCGATATGCCCGAAAAGGAAACAATAAACTACAAACAAATGTTTGACCTTGCGTGTGCGCTGGGCGAAAAAAAGGGTTGCCTTGACGCTAAAACCATAGGCAAAAAACTAAAAGTTTCGCTCTCATCGGCGCAAAAAATTGTTTTTGCTATGCTTCTTTGCGGCAGATTGGAAAAAGGGAAGAAAGGGTATATATATCGCGCGGATAAAAAGGCAGAGGTCCCCAAAGGGTATGTTTTTTCGGACGCCCTAATAGAAGACAAAAAAGATTTTGCCGAAATAGACAAAAATTATATATCTTCACTGCTATTGCCCGCACTAAGGCTTAGTTTGGAAATGGGCAACGTCAGCGAGGGAACTTTGCAAAGGTGGCTGGGTCTTCATAGACTGCGCGCCGCAGAAATTATGGATTTGCTTGCGGCTGCAGGGAAACTAAAAAGCCAAAGCGAATACAATCCCGGGCGGTATGAACTGAACTTAACTCCGTCCGAATACGACGCACTGTTTGCGCTATTGAGTACCAATGATTGAAGAAGTTGTCAAACTCTGCGGCTTAGACACCGCCGACATTCGCCTCAAACTTACGGAATTTCTCGGCAGAGGAATAACGTTTGATGTTGAAGAAAATTGCCTTGATGCGCGCGTGACTATGACGTCCGCGGGCAAAAAAGAGGACTTTGACAGCATAAAGGCTCAAGTTTACAACTGTTTTGAAGATTACGTATACAGCGCGGAGGATATGACGCTTGAAACGCTTGCGTCAAAACTGCTGAAACTAAACTGCAAACAACTTGCGGTGGCGGAAAGTTTGACGGGCGGTGAAATCTGTTCAAGACTGACTTCAATCCCCGGCATAAGCGAAAATTTTTACGAAGGAATTGTGTGCTATAACCGCGGCTCCAAAGTGAGCAGGCTTGGCATTACAAAGGCATTTATCGGAGAACACGGCACGGTAAGCAGAGAAACGGCATACGAAATGGCGCGCGGGTTGCTCCTTCGTCCTGTGGATATCGCGCTTGCGACAACGGGGCTAGCCGGTCCCGACGGAGATGAAGGAAAGCCCGTGGGACTGGTTTATATAGCAGTCGGCAGCGGCGATTTTATCACCGTGTTCGAACAGCGGCTCAAAGGCAGCCGCAATCAAATTAGGGAAGCAACGGCAAATCTTGCGCTGTTTTACCTCGTCAGGTATCTGAGAGGTGACATCTTGAGATTATAACCTGCTATCATATAGATTTAAGGAGATTTACTATGGCAGAAAATCACAATCTTGATTTGGCTCTCGCCCAAATCGAGAAAAAATACGGAAAAGGCGCTATAATGAGGATGGACAGTGAAAGCATACAGCACGTCGAATCAATATCGACGGGTTGTTTGACGCTTGATGCCGCCCTCGGTATAGGCGGCCTACCAAAGGGCAGAATAATAGAGATATACGGACCTGAATCATCAGGAAAAACCACCGTCGCTCTTCACGTTGTGGCAGAGGTTCAACGAAACGGCGGCACGGCGGCGTTCATCGACGCGGAACATGCCCTTGATCCTTTCTATGCCGGCAAACTGGGTGTAGTTTTAGAAAATCTCTACATATCTCAGCCCGAC
>CAYIYN010000042.1:0-12386 GCA_964367645.1 uncultured Bacteroidaceae bacterium | reverse complement strand
TGCGACCTTCGGGCTTATTCAGTCGGCTTTTGCCTCCTGACACGGCAAGCACTTCACTCGTCGCAAAATCTCTGCCCCTCGGAAGCAAATTGTGTGCTCTTGGAAAGAAATTGAATTTGCTTTTTTGGTCTTTGGTTCTATTTTTGCGCTATGCTCACCGCACTTCGTCGCGTAAGGGTGCGTTTTCGGGAAGTGCGATTCCCTCAAACGCGGATTGAAAGTTTGTCCAGCGGCGACTCTTCGACTGCGCTCAGAGTGACAAGATGGTTATGCAATTAGGAGCGATTTCTTTTTTTGTTAAGGTAATAAATCGTAAACGCTATCTCTACGAGCATTGCAGAACCTACAAGCGCACAAGCAATTATCAATCCCACACGCTCCTTGTTTGGATTGCTAAAAGCATTTGGATTTTCATCTTCATTTTTGATGACGCCGTCGCCCAAAGCGGTGTTGGTCACGTTAACCGTTATGGAAGCAACAGTTTGGTCATTGACTTTGGCGCATACCTCATATTTTCCCGATGCAAGAGGAGCAAAATTATGGTTGATTTCGCTTGAAACAAAATTGCCGTCGATATACCATTTCAGTTTGTACAAATTGGGATTTAAAAATTCAATTCCGTGCAAGGTCAAATCCATGGTTGAGCCGGATTCAATTGTCACGTTGGCAAAATCAGTAAGATCGTTGCCGCCGTTTTCAATTATAAAATCTACGTTTTCAAAGACATTGTATACCGAATACAACGTGATGCATTGAGCCTCGATAATTTGTATTCCGTCTTGTTCAAGCGAACAGTGAATTGAATAATTCCCTACTGAATCTGGAGTGAAAACCGCCCTATTGCCTTCGGCAAATTTCACCGTGACACCATCTTCATCGCAGTACCAAACGACCGTAGCGTCCGTTACTGATTGCTTTGGAAAATAATCTACGTCCAAAGTTATGCTGTCACCCAAATAAACTTGATTGCCGGGAGAGGAAACGTATATCGACTCGGGTGCGCCGATTGTTATATCGGTATAATCCTCATCGGAAGCAAAATCGGCGGTGACAATAGAAACCAAGTCAAGCACACTTAATTGCTGACCGTTTTTTGATATTGTATCTCTCGCACACTCCGGAATTAATTCTCTTATCATTGAAGAAGTCAAATTCAGTTCCTTGCTAACGCGGTAACGCATTTTTAGGAGCGCACACGCAAAGGACGCAATGGGCGACGACATACTGGTTCCGCTCAAAGTGCCATAACCGTCCTTTCCGTCTATAAGAGCCGTAATAGTTGTGCCGGGGGCGCAAATTTCGTATGAACTTCCGTAATTTGAGGAGGTCGCTAAAGTCGGTTCGCCCGTACCGGCAGCATAATTCATAACACCCAAAACGTCATCGGACGCTGCGGGATATCTTTTTGCATTTAATCCATCGTTGCCTGCCGCAGCAACAATAACAGGTTTTTCTGCATTTTCATCTTTTATGGGAAAAGTAAAGTCGGAACTTAAAGATGACAACGAAAGATTTATCACGTCCGCTCCATGATCAACTGCAAAATCCACGGCTTTTTCAATATTTGACTTAATATAACTTGCCGTATATTTTATCGCAGTGCCTTGCTTGGTAATTGAGGAATTGGCTTTTATGGGAATTATTTTGATATAATTTTCAAGTCCCAAGGCTTTGATTAAAATCCCTACCGTGGATGTGACGTGCGTGCCGTGATTATCCTGTGTGTTGTCAGCAAGGTTCGCTGCCGCATCATCGCTGTCACAGATATAGTTTTCCACTCTTACCGACGACTGCTGTCCTGTTTTGATGTCCATATAATCGGAAACGTTTTCGTAAACAATGTTACCCTCTGAATCTTTTAGCAAAACATCGTCGAAAAACGGAGAAATGCGATAATCAATACCCTCGCCGTAATAGTCGGTGCAGGGCGCTTCTGTTCCTGCGCTGTAATCCAAGTAACCGCAACCTATACCGCTGTCAACAACGGCAATCTTAACGGGATTGGCTTCAAGAGAGGCCCAATCAAAGCTCTCATCATCCTTCCAACCGTCCACAACGGTTTTGACGTAATCTATATTTAGGTAGTTCTCTCCAAAATACCAATCGCCGCTATCAACCGAAGAGGCTGAGATATAATCATCGGAAAGATAAGCCTGAACAACAGACGGCGAAAAAAATGCCCCCAAACAGCAAAAAGTAAGGGCAACTAAGTATAGAGTCAAAGCCGTCCGAAAAATTCTTTTGTATATCTTCATTTGTTTTTTTACTTATCGGTTATTTATCAACGTCAAATTATCCATTTGACGGCTCCGTCCGGGGTTATTGTGCCCCATCTGCCGATTTTTTTCACTTTGGCTTCCCCGTCTTCAAAGGGAGTTGCGGCGTCGTATTCAAGGTCGATTACAACATTGTTTTCTTTGTCGATGTAACCGCATTTTCCGCCTTTAACAACGCAAGCGTATCCTTCTGAAAAACTCATAGCCGTTTCATAATCCAAAGGTATCACGATGTTGTTTGTGCTGTCTATATAGCCGCATTTTTCGTCGATTTCGACAGAGGCTAGTCCGTCGCGAAAAAATGCAACTTCATCATACATTGCAGGTATAACCGTCTTAAAGCCGTCAAAAAAGCCCCATTTGTTGCCCTTTTGAATTTTACGCCATTTATCAACGGGCAATGGCTCGGATAGTTTTTCGGGCTTGTCCGCTGCGCGCGACGGCTGTTTTGGGTTGGTTTCTTTGAATAAACTGTTTGACGGTTTTGCCGTCTTGTTTATATCAACTCTGCCGTTTCGTCCGTTTGAAATAACGGATTTTGCCGTTTTGCGGTTGTCGTTATTATCGGATTTATCGTCGCTTTCAGGTTTTGCAGACTGCCTCGATTTTTCCTCTTCGGGTTTAAAAGCCATCTGCTCGCTTTTCAATGCGTTGCGCAATTCGATGAGCATTTTTTTGTTGAAACCCTGTATGCGGAACATATCTCGTTCCGTTTTTGACGTCAAATCGCCCGCCGTGTTTATACGGCTTTTGGCAAGCAGTTCGCAAGTGGTTGCGCTTACGCCGATGCTCTCTAATACGATTGAAAGTTTTTCCGCGCTGTAACGAGGCGCAGACGGCGATTTTGCACCGTTTTGAGCAATTTCCTTTTTGCCGTGATAATAGAATTTCTTTGACATACGTTTTCCTTAGAGCCATTTTAACATAAGTACGCGAATTTTTCAAGCGGCAAACTTATCAATTTATCTACCCACTATTCGTTTGTTGTATTGACTAATTATTTGATTTTTACTATAATCGACATATGGTCAAATTCCGTATAAACTCGATATTTTTATGCTTGCTGTCCGCACTTGTGCTTGCGGCAGTTTTGTTGTCCTTTACAAGTCTTAAAAGTGCGTCGGCTCTTGATGATACGGTAAGGATTTATCCTATTGACGGTTACATACAACTTGACAGCGCGGACCACGTTTCGGCAAACGAAAACTATATCGCGGTGGCAGATAAAACCGCAAACAAGGTTGTGGTAATAGGAGAAAAAACAAACACATTCAACCTTTCAAGCGCCATTGACGGAGTTTACCTTTCGGGCGATTTGCTGATTGTAAAATGCGCAAGCGGTCTTCAAAAAGCCGACTTGACGGACGATATCCCAACTCTAACCGCAATTACGCTCCCCACCACTGCCGGATACATGTCATCAAACGGCGATAGGTTGTTTACGCACACTATGGGGAGCGTTACCGTTTATTCGTCAGATTTATCAACCTATCAAACTTACACCGATTCTGTGTTCGCAGGGACTCCCGTGATGGCTTTTGACAGCAGCGAAGTGTACATCTTTTCCGACGAATACGGTCAGTCCAAATACACCGTTTTCAACACTTCGGACAGTTCGCTGAGAAAAGTGAACAGCACGGTAAGCGCGCAAAGTGCCTCTTCCGGTGATTTGATTTTCGTTTATGACAAGGTGATTTCATCCACACTTGCCGTTGACAAATCTAGCGGTGCAGTTGCTTTTGATACGGGACTAAACTACAAAGTTTTTGCCGCATACGGGGACAAGTTGTATGTTGCCGCAGGCTTAAACGGTGTTTTGGAATATAAGTTAAACACCAACTCAACAGCGGTTGAAAAGAGCAAAAGCTATTCTTTTTCGGGTTCGTCGCTCTCTATGTTGAACAGTCCGTCCGACGTCGCCTTTTATGAAAACAAAACTGTTATTGCCGATACGGGCAACAACAGGCTTTTGTTGCTTGGCGAAGTGGTCACCAAAATCGATTGCGCCTCTCCCAAGAAGTTGGCGGCTGGCGGCAGAACGCTGTACTCAACTTCTGATCACGCTATTTACGCTCTGACAGCCGACGGTCTTGTGACCTATAATTTTGCAGACGAAACTATTTTGGACATTGCCTATGCAGACGGCGTTTACGTTTTGACAACGCGCGGCATCTGCACTCTGGTCGGGGGAAAGTTGCTTGCTTTTCATCAGTTAAGCAATGGCATCGCTATTGCGTCGGCTGGCGAAAATTATCTGTACGCGCTCACGGGGAGCGGTGTGAAAGTATTTTCCACAAACGGAACGCAAGCAGATTTTTTGAGCTTGAATTACACCGTTGAAGACTTGGAAAACTGCACCGATTTAGCGATTGACTTTTTGGGCAACCGCTACCTAGCCTATTCCGATGGAAAAATTGTTAAAAGATACTGGCAAACCGACTGTGATGAACTTGGCGTCGGCCCTGCTGTCCCGCTTAACAATGAAACGTACACTGTGAGCGGCTGTGACGCCGCGTCGCCAAACAGCATAACGCTAGGGTCAGACGGTTTTGCCTACTTTACGGCAAATGAAAACCTTATGGGCAAACTTGACGTCGGCGCGCCTATAAAAGCGAACTACACACCGATTGCCGCCCCTGTGATAAACGACAATTCTGTTGTGACAATCTGTTCAAAAGGTGCAAATGACGCTATCTTTTTTGAGGATTTGAATATCGCGGACAGCGCGGTAATGCTTGGCGAAAACGACCATTTTTACGCTTACGACGCGCAAGTTGCGCCAAATATTAAATACGGCAATTACAAAGGTAAAGACGGCTATCTTATCGGAGGCCGTGCCTCTGCACCCACAACGATAAACAACGTGTATAAGGTAATAAAAGACGTCGCATTATATCTCTACCCCAAATCGGAAGCGGCATTGACGCTTCAAAAAGATACGCATGTAACAGTGCTGAACGACGCCGATAATGCCGACGGCGGCAAGTGGTATCAAGTGGAATGGGAAGGTAAAACATATTTTGCCGAAAGGTCGTCTTTTGAAATTTATACCGAGCCTACCGTAGAACCAAATTTAAATACAGGCACTCCGGCTAGAGCAAAAGCAGCGCGCGCGGGAACAAGCGTCAAGTTGTATGCAACCCCAAATTCGGACGGCGAAGTGCTTGCATCCCTCTCTGACGGCACAAAAATTGTGGTGCTTGAAACGCTTGACGGCTATTATCTTGTCAATGTCGACGGCGTAATAGGATATCTCAAAGCAGACGAAGTTCAAATGAACGGACTGACCACGGTGCAGATAGTTGCAATCGTGCTTTCCGTGCTTGTTTTGGTGTCGGGAGCGGTAATCTTTTTGGTCACGTATACCTACAAAAAAAGGTCGGCTGATTTTGAATAAAGTCCTTCTCGCTTCAATGTCAAAAGAGCAAAAAAATCAATTTTATATATTCGTAAATGCTTGCATTTCCTGCCTTGCTAAGCTATAATAGCAAAGCATCTGGGTGTGGCGCAGCTTGGTAGCGCGCTTGAATGGGGTTCAAGAGGCCGGAAGTTCAAATCTTCTCACCCAGACCAAAAAAATCCACTGTTTGGTGGCAATCTAGCGGTGAAACCTTGCAAGGTTAAGACAAGGTTACACCGCTTTTTTGTAGCCTTATTAAAAAAACAAGGCTACGAATATAAGGCCGCAAAACTGCTAAAGCAAAAATGCGGCTGCTTGATATGGATACTGTTGAATTAAGTTGCCAACATTACGGTTGGTGAATATTCAATGTGTAACGACTTTGTCAACGACCCCTGTGATTTCCAAAAAGACAACGTCCTGTTGCAAGCGAACAAAAAACCGCACCTTTTGGTGCGGTTTTAGATTTTATGTTAACGTTTCGCTCTTTAATCGCTCCGTTTTTAGACAGATTAATCCGCGCTTGTTTTGTTGTTAAAGAAATTGCTCATGTTTCTTCTGAAGTTTTCAAACCACAATTTGAGCGTAACTTTGAAAGGTTTGCTCATTGGCGGAATGTCCACAAGTTTTGAATTGTTTGCAATGCTGTAACTGACGTAGCCATAGTAAAACGTTGCCAAAACAGCGAACACGCTGAAGATGATAAAGTCGGGGCTTGTCGTTTCAAAGTTGACAAAGTACATTGCCTCGAGATTTTGAGCAAAGTACGAAGTGCCGACGACATAACCGGAGTTGCTCATCAGTTGTCCGACATTCAAGAAAGCCAACAGCGAATAGACCGACAGAACGCCGTACATTCTCTTTTCGCCGCTTATCATGGTGTAAACAAAGCCAAGTGCCAAAGCAAGGAAGAGGTAGGTATAGTCGACTTTGAGAGTGAATACGGCGACTATTGCAAACGTAAAGGAACAAATCATCAAAAATTCCTGCTTGTTGCGGTTTTTGACATACAGCGAAATGACGTACATCATAAGCACGAGCAAGAACACAAAGTTCAACACAGATGCTGTTTCGGACGAGCCTTTTTGGTTCATAGCCGCCATGCCGTAAAGTCCCAGTGCGTTGTCAACGAAGACCTTGTTGTTGATTATTTCATTTGCGATAAACGTAAAGCCTTGGAAAGGTTTGTCTTGAATATAGTCAATGGATACGGGCAACAAAAGTATATAAAGCAATGCAAATGAGCCGAGCAGTCCAAACACGATAACCGCACGGTTTTTGCCGAACTTTTTGAGGCTTTCGTCGTCGTTGTAATATCTGTATCCAAGATATGTGACCATAAGCGGAACAAGGGCAAGTGCGCGAATGTCGAGCAGGATTGCCGCAACCATAACAACATAAGAAGGGATATATTTTTTCTCAACGAGCAGCAGCATCGCAAATAAGGTGAGTGCGGAAAGCAACACGGTAAAAGTGTTGTCAAGACCGCTCATAATGAGTCCTATGGGAAGAATTGCGTACAGAACGGCGTACAGTGTTGATTGTCTGTCGCCGACGTACTTTCTGCCGTAAAGATATATCATAACAACCGTTGCCATGGACGCGAGTACGTTGACCATTCTTATTAGGATAGAAATTCCTTCATAGTCCAATTTGCTGCCCATTGCGCCGATAATGGCAAGGATATACAAAACTCCGGGTGAGGTGCTTTCGAGCGTGGTGCCGAAAGTGGCATATGCCGATCTGACCGCCCCGCCCTTACCCAAGGCTTGAGCGAGTTGAACGCTGTAGTTCATTTCGCTGCCGAAGCCGTACATTGACAACAGGAATATCAAATTGAGCAGGAACGTAAAGACTGCAAGAACCGCTGCGATAAACCAAGGATTGGATACAAAAGCCGCACCTCTGCCGTTTGCCGCGCCTATCTTGGACACACCGCCGTTTACTTGACTGAAATTCAAAAATGCCGTAGGACGGGAATAAAGCCTGCGAAGCACGACATAGATGCCCGCTGTCGCAAGAACCGTGGCAAGGGATATAAACACCACGAAAAGTATACCGTTTACGTTGGTGTTATAGCGTGAAATTTCAGCTTTTTTGAAGTTGTAAACGCTGTAACCTGCCGCCGCTTCTTCAACTTTTTGCATTGACACGTTGTCAAAATAAACCGTGCCCGTGCTTGTTTCTTCGCCGGAGCCTAACATAAGTCTAAGCGTCAAATAGTCGCTGTCTAGGTTGTTGACATAAACGGTGACGCTCTTCCAGCCGTCGTTTTCGCCGTACACGGTCTTTTGCTCTGCAAAGTAATAACCCGTGTTTTCAGCAAAGGTGACGTATGCTCCTCTGCCGGACGTAATCGTGGATGAAAGACGGACGTCAAAGGTTATCTTGTAGATTGCCTTGCGGTCAACTTTGACGCTCTGATACAAATATACCGAAGCCGAATAATTGTTTTTAATCTCAAGATACCGCTCTCCGAGTTGACCGTCCAGTTCGTGATTTTTTTCGGCGGTGGAAAGAGGTTTCAATGCGTAAGAGGAATTGCTCCAATCTTCGCTATACTTCCAACCGTCCAACACGGCTTTACCGCTTTCGTTTTCCGTGTAGGTTTCAAAGTTGCCGTTTGAAAGCAACTCTTCGTCAAAAACGGTGTCCGTTGAATCACAGGCACTAAATGCGAAAAGTGCCAGCGCAAGCACCAGCACAGTCGCGAAAGTTGAAATCAATTTCTTTTTCATCGCTATCCTCTCGGATTATCTTATCTCTTTAAGTTTTGCGGCTTTGCCGGTGCGCTCTCTGAGATAGTAAAGTTTTGCACGTCTGACCTTGCCGTGGCGAACCACTTCAAAATGGTCGATTTTGGGCGAATGCAAAGGGAAAGTACGTTCAACGCCAATGCCGTATGTTACGCGTCTGACGGTCACGGTTTCGCGGATTCCGCCGTTTTTGAAAGCAATAATGACACCTTCGTAAGCCTGCAATCTTTCTTTGTCACCTTCGACGACCTTGACGAAAACTTTAACTTGGTCGCCTATTGCCAATGCAGGCAAATTGGTTTTCATACCTTCTTTTTCGATTGTTTCGATAATGTTGCTCATTTTTGACTACCTCCTAAAAACAAGAGTTCATAAACAGTCTTTCTGCCAGCGGAACACCCGAGTCACTCGTAGGATAATAACATAATCTTTGTAATATAACAAGCAAAATGTTGCGCGTTTTTGCAATTTTTCCCTCAATAAAAGGACACGGACAACAAAATATAAAATTCAACCTTGTACTATTGTTTCAGTTTGCAAAAAAAGCACCCTCTATATGTTCCATACCGTCTTCGGTTATCGAGATAACGTCAAATCTAAAATCCGTGTTTTTCAGTCTGTTTTTAACAGCGTATGCTTTGGCGAATGTAACATATCGTGTCTGTTTGTATGGGGTGACAGCCTCAATCGGCGCGCCGAAAGCCGTATTGTTTCTTGTCTTTACCTCGCAAAAAACGTATGTCTTGCCATCTTTTGCCACAATATCCGCCTCAACACCGCACAAAACGGTGTTGCGCTCCAAAATCTTCAGCCCTTTTTCCTTTAGATAATTCGCGGCGATTTCTTCGCCTATGTCGCCAACCTGTTTTTTGTTCATATCTCATTCACAAAGTTTTTTATAAAAGTGTTTCTATGTATCGGTGTTGCTCCGTAAACTTTAAGCGCGGCTATATGCTTTGCAGTACCGTAGCCGACGTTTGAAGCAAAATCGTATTCGGGATAAACAGTCGCCATTTCTCTCATGTATCTGTCACGGGTGACTTTTGCGATAATCGATGCCGCTCCGATAGAATATGACAGCGCGTCGCCGTGAATAATGCCGTAAGTCGGATATTTTATGTCAAGTTTAAGTGCGTCCACCAAAACAACGTCGGGGGCAACGGAAAGCGAATTGACGGCATCGCCCATACAGGCTTTTGTAGCGTTCAAAATGTTCATACGGTCGATTTGTTCGGGAGAATATGAAACGGTTGACACGGCTATTGCCTTCCCGATTAAAATGTCATAAAGTTTTTCGCGCTTTGCCGCCGACACTTTTTTGCTGTCGTTCACACCTTGAATAAGGTCGTCAAGCGGCATAATCACGGCAGTGCAAGTGACAGGACCCGCAAGCGGACCTCTGCCCACTTCGTCAATGCCGCAGATGTAGCGATATCCTGCATCTAACAACTTCTTTTCGTATGTCAACAACTCTTCGGCGCGTATCATTTAACAATAAAAATCCTTTTCAAATTATCTCTCAAGCATAATTTTGCCAAGCCTACCCTTCCTAAAATCGTCGATGACGGTTCTGGCGGTTCTTTCATAATCTATCTCTCCGCCCTTAAGTTTGAAACCGCGTGACAATGCGATGGCATCAAACAATTCAAGCGTTTCATCGGGCAATTCATTCAAAGAATAGCGGGCGGCAATCTGCGCTCCGTAACGGGGATAAATATCTTTCAAAAATTCAAAGCACAGTTCCGAAAAATCAAGCACTTCGTCGCGGATACTGCCGATAAATGCCAGATGTTTCGCCACCTTTTCATTCTCAAATTTGCTCCATAGAGTGCCCGGAGTATCCAAAAAATCCACTCCGTCAACCGTCAACCATTGCTTTCCGCGCGTAACGCCGGGTCTATCGCCCGTAAGTGCTTTTGCCTTTTTGCACATAGCGTTTATTATTGTGGATTTTCCGCTGTTTGGAACTCCAACCACCATCGCGCGCACGGACACATTTGCTCCGCGTTCAGCATATTTGTTCAGTTTTTCAGAGTTGATTTTCTTGAGTTTTTGCACGATTGCACTGCAATCTCCGCTTGTTCCGACGGCTTTAACAAATGTTTTTTCCGCTTTGCGGTATCTTTCGCACCAGGCATCCAAATCCGAACTTTCCACCAAGTCACACTTGTTAAAAACGTAAAGCACACACTTCCCTGCGGTCATTTTGTTGAGCAGAGGATTGTCGCAAGAGTAAATTGCGCGTGCATCTACAACGTAAACAAGCGCGTCAACAAGACGGAGGTTTTCCTCCATCATGCGCACTGCCTTTGTCATATGTCCCGGAAACCATTGGATATTCAAAATCTCATCCTCACTTTTAAATCGCGTCCTATCTCTTTGCTCAATTTAGGTGTATATTGCACGCATTATCTTTTTTGGACAACGCTTTTTAGCATTGCTATGCCGCAGTGCCATATTTCTTGCTAAATCGCGCAGCCAATCGCAGAATTTTCAGCACAAATTTCGTCCGCGTTTTTGTTGTTTTATTCCTAACTTTTAATTTCGGATAATATACCTCATCAATAATAACACACGGACTTGCGTAGGGCAAGTCCGTGTGAAAAATTGCTTTTGTTTATTGTTAACTGTCATTTCAACCCAAATAAATGTTGCTTTGTTTAGCCGTTGAAAGTGCCGATGAACAGAGGAATATTGTAAGTGGTATCAATGAGAGCAAACGCAAACGGACGGTCTAGGCTTATTGTAATGGTTTCGCTCGGACCCGCCGAGGTGCAACCCATACTTACCGATGTTGTTGCCGCCGCACGCACGCCGTACTTAGTGACCTCTATCCTCGTTTTGTGCAAGACTTCCGATATGAATACATTTGCGGTTTCGGGCATATTGAACCCTTTTGAAAAATCCGCATTTATTTCGTCAAAGGCAATCCCCATCCCTAAATTTGTCAGTGTATCGTTTAACGTTGCGGCATAGTCATAATTAAACGTAGGGAATCTTCCGTTAACAGTTTGTGACGAATCCTTGTTTGTCAATATTGACTTCAATTCGCTTCCGTTCAAGTTTTCAACATAACTGTCGAGTGTTCCGTTGGGCAAAATTCCGACAAAGCATAGCCCGTTTTTCAGATTGGATCTCAACGCTACGGCGTTGTCTGTATGTAAATAGGAACATTCGTCGTTTGCCTTTAAAAAACTTCTTGTTGACTGACTTCCTTCGGCATCGGTGAAGGTGTCTTCAAAGTCGTAAAAAGTTCTTTGATCCCAATGACCGTTCAAAAGCAAGGTATTAATAAGGTACGCAAGCGAGCCTGTGTCAATTTCATCCAAAAGTTTGTTTATCATTTCGTCCGTATTATCGCTAACCCATTGATTGATTTGATCTTTTGTCAAGTCTGCAAAGGGAGTTTTGAAAACGTCTGCGCCGTAATACAGAGAGTTTGCTTGCAAAAACTCTTCTTTTGGAGAAAAATCCGCCATATTCTCGTTGCACCATATGGAATTGGCAATATTCACACTCTTATTCTTGTCCGTTTCCATAAAGTAGGAATAAAGATTTCCGCAAAAAGTGTTTAGTGCTGAGGCGGACAAGCCAAGAGTGTTTGACATCTGTGTCAGCGTTTCGCCGTCAGCGGCATTTGCCGTCATTGCAAGTGCAAGATAAATTGAAAGCGGCGACACCATAACGTTTGATTTGCTTTCATAAAGAGCGTTCAAAAGTTTTGCCGAAAATGTCGCGTATGCAGAAATATTATCGTCGTTTGAAAGTGCCGCCGATATATTTTCCGAGGACATAGGCACTTTTGCATATGCAAGATTATTGGCTTCGGGCACTCTTTGATACTTACAGCATGCTGAGAGTGCAAAAACTGATAAAATAACAACAATCATTAGAAACAAAACAATCTTGGATTTTTTCATAATTGCCTCCATAAGTGTTTTTACTCTTATAATT
>CAYIYN010000041.1:0-12445 GCA_964367645.1 uncultured Bacteroidaceae bacterium | reverse complement strand
GATTTGATTTGTTTATAAGAGAACTCAAAGTTCGTGGCGGTGCGAAATTTGTGGTTGCAATCTGCGGGAACATAATGCTCATGCCCGGATTGTCCGCTCATCCGAATGCCGAAAATATGACCATTGACGCGGACGGCAAAATAAGCGGATTGTTCTAAATCGTCTTAACAAAAGCAAAAATTTTTCAACTTTAAACAATATTCTTGCCGGGTTTTAGAAAAACACTAGCGAAAAATTTTTCGCTAGTGTTTGAATGTAATTGCAGTAAAAAGATATTATTTTTACATTTCTTTTTGTATCTATCGACAGTTTTTCTCAATTACCATTTGTCTTCCACGTATTCGCAGAAGGCATACATATCTTTGATTTCAAGTTTTGTGCCGTCATCCAAAACGACAGTACCGCTCCATAAACCGTGAACTTGGTGGGCATGCATACGGAGCACAAGCGCGTTTAGATCGGTGTGGTGGTCATAGAACGGTTTCATCACCATATTGAAACGCCCATCTTCTGAAACGAATTTCCATTCGTCCATAAATTTGTCGGGCTTGGGGAACACTTTCACGTCGACTGCGCCGATTTTGTGGGCTTTTCCGTCGTAGAACAGGCACGTTTCTGTTGCGTTGCTCTCGTCGCCGATACCCCAAGTGATTTCAAATCCGAATGTATGCTTTTTGCCTTTGGCATCTTTAACGTATGTAGAGCCGTTGCCCCAGTACCAAACCAGTTGATAAGGAGTGTTGACTCTGCCCCAATCCAAATAACCAAAAGAGTCTTCTTTGGAGAACGTGACAACTTTGTCGCCGTACTTATACGTGCCTTCGCACGGCATACAGTTTTGCTTTGTCGTCATAAAATATCTGGTGGGATTATCTTTGAACGGCAAAACCGTCGTGATGTTTTCCAATCCTTCGGGAATGTCCATTTGGAAATTGCATTCCACGTCTTTCATCTTGAAATAGAGAGTGCGGGAAGTTTCTTTGGTGTCAAATTCAAATTCCGCACCGCCAAAAGCAAACTTTACGTTGTTTGGAAAGTCACCCTTTGGCGGAAGAATGTATTTATCCGAGCCACCCAAAAAAATCGCCATTTTGGTGGCAACCTGCCCTTGCGCAAATTTTTTGCTCTTATCGATGTTCTTCAAGTCAACCAGTGTTGCCGCAACGTAGCCACCAATGGAAATGTTGGCAAAACTCAACTGCACCATATATTCGCCGTTGCTGACTTGATAAAAATCCCACTCTTTTTTGCGAAGTTTCGGTTGAGATTTGTCGCGGTCGTATTCAAAAACGTTTCTTCTCGCCCAACCCGGGCAAAGCAGCGTGCCGTCATCGGCGAACATTTTTGTGGGTGAAGTATACTCGGTCTGTTTGCTCGGCTGAGGAAAGTCCTTAAACGGAACATAGGTCCTCTTCATCTCTGTAGACATAATTCCCTCCTAAAAAACACTTGAAAATTCAAATAAACACTGAATAATCTAACAAAGATTATAGCATGACGACAACCTATATGCAACGGCGATTTTATTTTTCGCGCACTCATCCTAGATAGTTATTTATTACGCACCTCTCTCACACATTCGGCGGCAGAATACTCCAAAGGCGATACTTCGCAGACAGTGTCTGCTCTGTATGACAATTTGGGTGCAGTCGTAAAGAACAGGCAAATATTAGAATGTCACTCTGAGCGCACCTAACTTTCTTGTCACTCTGAGCGCAGCCGAAGAGTCGCCTCTGGAAAAACTTTCAAGACACTCAAGTGGTTGGAGAATTAACCCCGTGCAGAGTTATACCCCCTTGGCACTATGTGCCGTTCCCCCTCTGAAGAAGGGGAGAAAACCCCCGTGCAGAGTTACACCCCCTTGGCACTACGTGCCGTTCCCCCTCTGAAGAAGGGGAGAAACACCCCGTATTAAATAAGGGCGTCGACAAATTCTTTTGCGTCAAAAGGAATCAAATCGTCTATTTTTTCTCCAACGCCGACATATAAGACGGGCAACTCAAGTTCTTCACATATGGCAATGACAACTCCGCCCTTTGCCGTGCCGTCAAGTTTTGTGAGCACGATACCGTCGGTGTCGGTGGCCTGAGAAAAAATTTCCGCTTGCGCCACGGCGTTTTGCCCCGTTGTTGCGTCAAGTACCAAATACGTTCTAAAATCTGCCTCGGGAAGTTCGCGCGTGACAACGCGGCAAATCTTTTTTAATTCTTCCATAAGGTTTTTCTTGTTGTGCAGTCTGCCTGCAGTATCAATCAAAATCACGTCTGTATCTTTTGCTTTTGCAGAAGATATGGCATCAAACACCACTGCCGCCGGATCTGCGCCCTCGTTGTGGCGGATAACCCTAACGCCCGCGCGCTCGCCCCAAACTTCCAACTGTTCGCTTGCGGCTGCTCTAAATGTATCAGCTGCGGCAATTACAACGCTTTTACCCTGTTCCAAAAACAGATGCGCAAGTTTTCCGACGGCGGTAGTTTTTCCAACGCCGTTTACGCCTGACATCAAAATCACAAGAGGATAGGTGTACGGCACTGTTTCAAAATTTATTTGGTCGACAAGTACGTCTTTCAAAATTTGTTTTGCGTCTTCGGAGCGTTTGATTTTCTGTTTGAATACCCTATCTTTCATCTCCCCGATGACGGTTTCGGACGCGTTTATTCCCACGTCGGCACCCAATAGCGCCTCTTCCAAATCCTCATAAAAATCATCGTTGATTTCACGCGCGCTGAATGCAAAAAACAATTTTTTATCTATACTGTCTTTGGTCTTTTTTATACCTTGTACTATCTTAGAAAAAAATCCCATCAGGCTGCGCCTCCCTCGGATTCCACCGCATGTTTGACTGCCTCTTCAAATTCGATTGAAACAAATTTGGTGATGCCGCGCTCTTCCATAGTCACGCCGAAGATACTGTCTGCGTGGCTCATAGTCGGTTTGCGGTGAGTGATGACGATAAACTGCGTGAAGTCCGAAAAACTCTTCAAAAATTCCGCAAATAAATTAGCGTTGCTATCGTCAAGTGCCGCTTCGATTTCGTCTAGTACGCAGAAAGGCATGGGTTTAAGTTTGAGGATTGCAAACAATATGGATATTGCCGTCAATGCCCTTTCTCCGCCGCTAAGAAGCGAAATGTGTTTGAGCGATTTGCCCGGAGGTTGTGCAAAAATTTCGATACCGGCTTCAAGCGTATCCTGTGTTTCAGACGTGTCAAGCCTAAGTTCGCCCTTGCCGCCACCGAACAATTTTGCGAAAACGTCAGTGAAGTTTATCTGAATTTTTTCAAAAGCCGTGGTGAATTTTTGCGTCATTTCGGTTGTCAACTCTTCGATTATTTTATTGATATCATCGTATGCCGCTTGAATATCGTCGCGTTGCGAAGTGCAATCGAAAAGCCGCTTTTCGCTTTCTGCCAAATCCTGAACGGCAAGCAAGTTAACATCACCCAACTTGGCAATGGAACGCTTAAGATCGGTAATTTCGGTCTTTGCTCCGTATGCGCTGAACTCTGCGTCCTTAAATTCCAGTGACGTGCCGTATGTCAAATCATATTCTTCCAATATGTGCTCTTGCAAGGCAAAATTTTCGTCGTCAATGCGCGAAAGAGTGTTTTCATCGCGCATAATTTTTTCGTTGATAGCGGTTCTCTCTTCAAATAAGCGGGTTTTTTCCGCATTCAGTTTGACAAGCTTTTCATTCAATTCCGCTTTACGGTTGTCAAGTCCTAAGATAGACTCTTCCAGTTCTTTTATACGCTTCAAATCCTCTGCGCTGAACGAAGTCTTTTCGGGAGCGGATTTAATTGATTCAAGTTGCGATTCCACTGTTTTCAGTTCAGCGATAAAATCAAGTTTTTCTTCTGCGGTGTTTTCCTGATCGCGCTTTAGCCTAGCAATTTCCGCGTCGTGCGTGTCGATTGCGCTCTTCAATGTTGCAAGAGCAACGCGAAGTTCAAGCACTTTGGTATTAAGGCTTTCACGCTCTGACGTATTATCCGTTTTTTTGCTTTTGCTCTCCACTAAAAGTGCGTCATATTCACTTTGTTTGCCCTGTACTTCCTTTTCCAAATCGTCGATTGAAGACAACTTTTCTTGCAACTCTTTGATTTGTGTTCTGACACTTTCGTATTCGATCGCTCCGCTAGACACGTTTTTTTCGAGGTTTTGGACAATTTCAAAAGAGTTTTTGCCTTTGTCTTCGTTAAGCGTAATGGCAATACGCAGTTCTCCGATACGTTCAGCAAGTCTTGCGATATTTTGTTCACATTCGGCAATATTTTGCTGATGCTCTTCTTGCTGCTGTTTGACTTTTGCGATGTTGCCTCTAAGTCTTGTCAAAGCCTGTTTGGTTTCTTCAATTTTGTTGTCTTGCGCAAGCAGACTGACTTTTCCGCTCTTTCGAGAACCTCCCGTGATTTCACCGCCACGGTTGTAAATTTCGCCTTCCAACGTGACAATTCTGACGTCGCGATTATATTTTTTGAAAAGCATTTCCGCCACCGCCATATTGCGCACAATTACCGTTGTTCCCAAATAGGACTGTTTGAAAACTTCAAAATCTTCCTCGCAGGATACCAAATCCGCCGCAGTGCCAAAGCAACCGTCTTCACTCAAAATACCGCGATTGAGCCCTGTCAGCGTGCGCAGAGTGCACGAAGTGCGCGGACGGAAAGTCACGCGTCCTATATCT
Source organism: uncultured Bacteroidaceae bacterium (assembly GCA_964367645.1). Lineage (GTDB taxonomy): Bacteria > Bacillota > Clostridia > Christensenellales > CAG-917 > RGIG4097. The sequence goes on along the minus strand of CAYIYN010000041.1, from coordinate 7,759 downwards.
TTTTGTTTCAAATAAGTGATGATTTGCGCCGCATCGCGTTCACTTTCCACAAGTACGTTTTGCACCGACGCTCCCAGAGCACATTCGATTGCCGCTTCGTATTCCGTCGGCACAACAAGCACTCCTGCGAGCGTGCCCAAAATGCGGCTTTTCAAAATCGGATCGTTTTTCGCCTCGCGCATAAGTCGCTGGACGGATTCTTGGTAGCCGGCATAATCGTTTTTGACTTGCAAAGCAAGGTCATAAACACCCTCTAGGTGCGCAAGTTTCCCGTTCAATGATGAAAGGTCTTCGCCAAGCCCTTTGACGGCTTCGGCACTCTCCATTTTGTTTGAAAGCGTTTCATTATACTCGCTCATTAAAGAGCGCTGTTCTTCTTTTGAATTTTTTACGTTGTTGTCGTATATGACAAGGTTCGTTTGCTCCGCATCAAGTTGCGCCTTATTTTCGTTGAGTGTTTTGAGCAATATTTTGGCGCGTTCTTCGTTTATGCCCTTTTCAGCAACGAATGACGCCTGATTGTTTTTTAGTGCGCCAAGTTCTTCAATAGCGCGAACATACGCCGTGTTTTTGCTCTCCAAATCGCTTTCTTGCCCTTCGATGGTTCTCGAAATAGATTTAAAACGCGCATCGGCGATCTCGAATTCTTTGTTTTTTATAAGGTATTCGGCAAACGCTTCTTCTTTTTTTGTTTCGGCGGCTTTTATAAGATTATCGGAAATGACAAGTGTCGCGTCAACGGATTTCAGATCTTCTTCGATGCGCTTTTTCGCATTTTGCAGATTGTTAACACGTTCTTTAACAACGTTTTCTTCGCCCTCGATTTTTGCCGCGTCAACTTTCAAATTTAGCAGTTCCGCATGGTTTTCGCTGTAAATTTTGTCGGTGTCTGCAATTTCCGACAGTGTTTTGTCATATTCAATCGAACAACCGCGCTCTGCAGCTTCTTTTGAAGATAATTCCCCGCGTGAAGAAAGCAATCTGTCTTCAACTTTTTGCTTTATCGACGCATTATTTTCATAATTATAGATATAAAGGTTGACTTCCTGTTTTTTTAGGGCGTCTTTAAGTTCAAAATACTTATTGGCGGTTTCCGCTTGCCTGCGCAAAGGAGTAAGTTGACGTTGAATTTCGGCAATGACCTCGTTTGCGATGTTCAAATTGTCTGACGTTTTTTCAAGTTTGCGTTCAGCTTCGGTGCGCTGAGCGCGAAATTTGGAAATCCCAGCCGCTTCCTCAAATATATTGCGTCTGTCTTCGGGTTTTGCCGACAAAATTTCGTCAATTCTGCCTTGCCCGATTATGGAATAACCTTCTTTGCCTATGCCCGTGTCGTGAAGAAGATTTATGATGTCGCGCATACGGCAACGAGTGTTGTTTATGTAGTATTCGCTGAGGCCGCTACGGTCCAATTTTCGGGTTATTGTGACTTCGTCAAAAGGTAATTCTTTAAAAATTTTGTGATTTTCGTTGTTAAAAACAAGTGTAACTTCACAGTATGACATGCTTCGGCGTTTGTCGGTTCCGGCAAAAATGACGTCTTGCATGCTCTTACCGCGCAACGACTTCGCACTCTGTTCGCCCAAAGTCCAGCGGATTGCTTCGGCAACATTCGATTTTCCGCATCCGTTTGGTCCGATGATTGCCGTAAAACCGTCTTTTAGCGGAATTTCCACTTTGTCAGCGCAGGATTTGAAACCGTGTATTATGATTTTTTCAAGATTCACTGTAAAATACCCCTAGTTGAGTTAGAAATATTTTAACATACTATATTTTGTATTTCAAGTAAATTCTAAAATGTTTCACAAATCCCGTGAAACATACAATTTCAATTATTTTTTCAATTTTTCGAGTGCCGCAAAAGCCGCCGATTGTTGAGCCGTTATCGCTTTGGTGCCTCTGCCTTTGCCCAAAACTTTGCCATCAACGCTGACTGTGTAGGTAAATATCGGTTTGTGAGGAGGACCTTCCTTGTTTGTTTCGGTGTATTCAATCATCAAGCCGTGCTTTTCGACGTATTCATTGAGAGCCGATTTCGCATCCGTTAAATCGGACAATTCGTCGGCTGACGACAACGCTTTTTCAAGCACGTTGCAAACAAAATTTCTAGCGCAATCCAAGCCGCCGTCTAGGTATATCGCACCGCAAAGCGACTCAAATAAATCTTCTTTTGTTGAGGTCAGTTTTTTGACACTATCCGACTTGCCCTGTTTACCCACAGCGACATATTCCGACAATCTAATGCGGTCGATTGCTTCTGAAAGAGGTTTTGTTGAGGCACAGTTTGCGCGTAATTTTGTGAGTTTTCCCTCATCTGCCATAGGATAATTTTTATAGACGTATTCGGCAATAATCAAATTCAAAACGCTGTCGCCCAAAAACTCAAGACGCTGGTTATTTTCGCCGACTGCAGACGAAAAAGACGGGTGCGTAAATGCAGCCGAAAGCAGGCTTTTGTCCTTGAATGTAAAGCCAATTATCTCTTGAATGGAATTTAGTTCGTTATCCGTCATTTTTTCAAAATTATTGTTTGGCAATGTTTTTATTCTTCAACGGTTTTGATGCCGTTTTTTATTACTTCGGGCAAATTTGCTTCCGCCAGTCTTTTTGCCATAATTAAACTAGCCGATATTGACGAAAATTTTGAACTTCCGTGCGCTTTAACTACAACTTTGTTGCATCCTAAAAACACCGCGCCGCCTTGAGCGTTATAATCGAGTGTGCGTTTCACTTTTCTAAGCACGGGTTTGAGCAAAAGCGCGCCGATTTTGGATTTTAGTCCGCCGTTCTTTACGCCCGCCATCATAAGTGTGAAAATTGCACCCGCCGTGCCTTCGGCGGATTTTAAGGCTATATTGCCGTCAAAACCGTCCGATACGACGACGTCAAAATCGCCGCTTAATATGTCGCGCGCTTCGCAATTTCCTTTGAAATTTAGGTCAGCGTCGGCTTTTAACAGTTTGAATGTTTCTTGGTTGAGTTCGTTGCCTTTGTGGTCTTCCGCGCCGTTGCTAAGCAGTCCTATTATCGGGTTTTCAACTCCGAGCATACTTTTTGAAAACGCCTTTGCCATAACAGCAAAGTGGTACAGGTTTATAGGTTTGCAATCAACGTTTGCTCCGCAGTCGCAAAGAATGACTTTTTTGTCACCGACAACTGTCGGGAGCATAGGCGCAAGCGCGGGACGTGAAATGCCCTTAATGCGCCCGATTTTCATAAACGCGCCAACGAGGAATGCTCCGGTTGAGCCTGCGGAAACTATGCCGCCCGCTTCAGAGTCAGAAACAATAAGCTCCAATGCCTTAACCATTGAACTGTCCTTTTTTTGACGTATCGCGATTGTGGGAACTTCATCGTTTGAAATGACGTCATCTGCGTTTACGATGCTCAAACGTCCGTTAAAATCGTCATTCAAATAGGGCTTTAGCGCACTTTCTTTGCCTACGGCAACAATTTGCAAATCGGCGTCCTTTTTTAGCGCGTCGATTGCACCGAGCATAGGTTGTTCCGGAGCAAAATCTCCGCCCATAGCATCAAAAATTATTTTCATAGTTCTCCTTATAACCCAAGCAGGTTAAGCGGCAACGATTTAACGTCTATCTGATGAGTTTTTCCGTTCCGTTTGGCTGTTGAGTGTGTCGCCTGAGTTTTGCTGTTCCGTTTGGCTGTTGAGTGTGTCGCCTGAGTTTTGCCGTTCCGTTTGGCTGTTGAGTGTGTCGACTTTTACTTATCAGTTTCCGCTAAAAGTATATACTGCTGTTTTGAAATCTGCAAATCGGTTTTCATTTTTTTGCCAAACTATATAAATAGAGGGCGCAATATTACGCCCTCTTGTTCTCTTACTTTTTTTCTTTATCAACGATTTTTTCACCGTCGTAGTAGCCGCACTTAGGGCAAACGACGTGACTCTTTTTCAGCTCATGGCATTGAGGGCACTCAACAAGTCCCGGTGCCTTTACTTTCCAGTTTGCAAAACGAGAATTCGTCTTGGATTTGGAGATTTTGTTTTTTGGTAGTGCCATATCTATATCCTCCGGATAAATATTCTTTTCTATTGCCAACGGCAACGTGTATGATTATACGTAATTCCCATTTTTTTGTCAAACGTTTTTACTTTTTTGGTCAAATTAGTAAATCAGCACCGATTCAAGAATTTTAGCCGACAAGCGCCTGGGTTTCACGAGCGATTGACAACTCTTCATTTGTTGTTACAACAAGAATTTTGACTTTGCTTTCTTTGGTTTGAAGCTCGTAAATGCCGGAATCATAGCCGCGCACATATTTGTTGTTTATCTCTTCATCAAGTTCGACACCGAGACAATCCATATCTTCCATAACCAAACGACGCATTAAGTCGCTGTGTTCTCCGATACCGCCTGTAAATACCAATGCATCCAAACCGTTCAAGACGGTATAATAAGAGCCGATGAACTTTTTAATGCGATAAGCGGAAACTTCGATTGCGGCTGTGCATTTAATGTTTTTTTCTTCAAGCATTTTGGGTTCGAGGTCACGCATATCGGAACTGTAATTTCCGCTTAGTCCGTACATCCCGCAAGACTTGTTGAGATATTGGAGCATATCTTCTGGGGTTTTGTTCAGTTTCTTTCTCAAAAATTCCACCGCAGCCGGGTCAATATCACCGCTGCGTGTGCCCATAACCAGACCTTCAAGCGGAGTGAACCCCATAGAAGTGTCCAGGCACTTGCCGTTTTTGACTGCGGAAATACTGCTGCCGTTGCCTAGATGGCAAATAATAATTTTTGCATTGGGATTGTTAAGATACTTTGCGGTTTCTTGAGATACGAACTTGTGCGAAGTGCCGTGAAAACCGTATTTGCGAACTTTGTAATTTTCGTAATCGGCATACGGAATACCGTACATATACGCTTTTGAAGGCATTGTGGAATGGAAAGTTGTGTCAAATACCGCAACCATAGGTTTTGTGGGCATAACTTCGGCGCAACTTTTGATGCACGCAATATTGCCGGGCATGTGCAAAGGTCCCAATTCTGCGTTTCTTTCGCAGATTTTTATAACTTCATCGTCAATAACTACGGAATGTTTGAAATCTTCTCCGCTGTGGAGGACTCTGTGCCCTATTGCAGAAATCTTATCTACCGTGTCAATGGAACCGTATTCTGCGTCGACAAGCGCTCTCAGCACAAGTTCCAACGCTTGGGTATGTGTGGGCATATCCTGTTTGATTTCCAGTTTTTTGCCGTCGTTTCTCTTCTGTTTGAGTACGCTGTCACGCGCTCCTACGCGCTCGCATACTCCGGACGTGAGGCAGGATTCGTCTATCATATCAATCAGTTGATATTTGAGAGATGAACTGCCTGCATTCAGTACTAGTATCTTCATATGTTATCCCTTTTGCTCTTGTTGGAGCCGATTATTAGTGAATCAGGTGCTATTTTACGCTTTGCAACGCGGTTATTGCCACCACAGCGACGATGTCTTCAGCAACACAACCGCGGCTAAGATCATTTACGGGCAAAGCCAGTCCTTGCATAATCGGGCCGACTGCCATAAAGTTGCCAAAACGCTGGGCTATTTTGTAGCCTATGTTGCCTGCGTCCAGATTGGGGAAAATAAACACGTTGGCTTCGCCCGCAACGGAACTATCCGGTGCTTTCTGCTTGCCTATGCTATCAACAAGAGCGGCGTCAAATTGAAGCTCTCCGTCCACATCGATATAGGGATGCTCCGCCTTGACTTTTGCAAAAGCAGAGCGCACCTTATCAACCGATTCGTGATTGGCGCTGCCTTTGGTAGAAAACGACAGCAAGGCAATTTTAGGTTCTACTTCAACAATCTTCTTTGCACTATCATACGCCGCTTGCACAATGTCTGCAAGTTGTTCATCATCAGGATAAGGAATTACCGCACAGTCAGAGAAAATGTACGCAGGCGCATGGTTATATATAAAGCCGTTTTCAGGAGGAATCATGACAAAGCAACTTGATACGCACTTTATTCCGGGAGCGGCTTTGACAACTTGAAATGCCGCGCGGGAAACGTCAGCCGAAGAAAACACCGCGCCTCCGACGACACCGTCTGCGTCGCCGCATTTAAGAGCGCAACAAGCATAAAACATATTGTTGCCCTTGACGGTTTTCAGTGCGACTTCTTCGCTCATGCCTTTTGTTCTACGACTCTCAAACAACTTGTCGGCATATTTTTTGGTGTTTTCACTTGTCGCGGGATCGTCAAATATGACTTTAGAAAAATCCATATCCGGAAATTTTGCTTCTATTTGCTCTTTGTTCCCGATAAGTATGACTTTGCAAACATCCTTTTTTGTGAGGATTTCCGCAGCTTTTGCCACGCGCACGTCGGTTCCTTCGGCGAGAACAATCGTCTTGTTGAGTTTTGATGCTCTTATAAGCAAATTGTCAAGAAATTGCGACATTTTTTTCTCCTTTTGTGTGCAGAACGGCATCTATGACGCAGACTGCATAAATTTTGTTGCTTTTGTCACTAAATTACTTATAATAATTATAGTAAAGCATAACCAAAAAGGCAACAAAAATGCGCTCAAAAAAATGCGTCTTGCAGCCAAAACAATTTAAGTGGAGAATATTTTGAAAATAGTTGCGATAATTGCCGAATATAATCCCTTCCACAACGGTCACTTCAAACAAATCAAAGCCGCGAAAAAACTTAGCGGTGCCGATACCGTCGTCGTTGTTATGAGTTCAAGTTTCACTCAGCACGGAGATATTTGCGTTGCGGATAGATTTACGCGCGCAAAATGGGCTATAGATGCCGGAGCTGATTTGGTGCTTGAACTTCCGACCGTTTACTCTTTATCCACCGCACCGCATTTTGCCCAAGGCGCGCTAAAAACGTTATCGCTACTTGGAGAATACACGCTTTGTTTTGGGACGGAAACGAAAGAACTTGAAAACTTAAGTGTAATCGCCGAGTTTATGGCAAGTGAAAGTAAAGATATGTCCAATATGCTGAAAGCCTATCTCTCGGAGGGCTATTCGGTTGCAAAATCACGCACAATGGCACTGAGTAAAATACGTCCCGATATAGCAAACACCGTGCAATCGCCAAACAATATTCTAGCCGTCGAATATATAAAAGCGGGCGCGAAATACGGCGACAAAGTGCATTTTTTGAACGTTCCGAGAAAACCCGACAACGGCAAAACAATCGCATCTTCAACGACCTTAAGAGCAAGACTGCAAGAGGGAAAAGACATAGAAAAACTTGTTCCCGAATTCGTTTTGCCCTCGCAGATGGTCACAGATTACAGCAAATACGGCACGGTTTCTACTTTTGCTTTGCGTTCTATGACAGCCGACCAACTCTCCGAAATAACAAACGTGTCGGAAGGTATGGAAAACCGAATAAGCAAAGCCGAATTCAACACGTTTGAAGAGTTTTTAACTCTGACCACAAAACGCTATACCCGCTCGACAATCAAGCGTATTGCCGCTTGCACAACGGTTGGAGTGTCCAAATCGCTTGTCGAACTTGCAAACTCAAATAAGCCCTATACGACGGTTCTTGCCATAAAAGAAAGCAAGCGCAAAAAATTGCTTCCTCTTCTTGCAGCCGCCAATGGTTATTTCTTTTACAAATCGTCCGACTGCCCGTCCGACTGCCCTGTCCGACCCTTAATCAACCTTGACGAAAAAGCCGCAAAAATCTTGAAACTTTGCCAAAAACTTTAACAAGAGAGGGGCTTTTCTCCCCCTCTTTATAGGGGGAACGGCACGTAGTGTCAAGGGGGTGTAACTCT